>JANMSY010000423.1:0-1617 GCA_031389865.1 Anaerolineales bacterium
TGGTCTCGATATGGCGGAAAAACGCCGCCTACTCGACCAACGGACCACTTTTCAAACAAAGTGTCAGGTGGCTAGTAAAAACCCCCTCATAAACTATCAGGTTTACAAGAGAAGCGCAAAAAAGAGGGCGTTTATAATTAACTCAACAATTCAAACCAGCCATGATGATCGGGAGTAGAAAATGCAAATCGTCCTTGTTCATGTACATGTCAAACCTGAATTCGTGGAAGACTTCAAACAGGCGACCCTTGAGAATGCCAGCAATAGTGTGAAGGAAACGGGGATTGCACGCTTCGATGTAATTCAGCAGGCAGATGACCCAACGAAATTCATCCTCGTCGAGATCTACAAAACAGCGGATGCTTCCGCGGCTCACAAAGAAACTGCCCATTACAAGCGCTGGCGTGACACGGTCGCGGGGATGATGGCTGAACCGAGACAGGGAATCAAATATACAAACATCTTTCCCGCAAACGAAAATGGGTAGAACCATGTCCTCCTTCGAATTCGCCACGGCCAATCGAGTTGTTTTTGGAGCTGGGAAATTAAATGAACTAAGCAGGCAGCTTGAGGGAAATCCAAAGCACCTGCTTTTGGTGTGTGGGCACTCCTCCGACGCGATCCCACGTGTGCGGGAGATCCTTTCCACACTTGACCTCTCGCTCACGGAATTTCAAGTCCACGGTGAACCGACAATAGATCTGGTGCGCGCGGGTATCAAAGCGGCGCAGAATTGTGACATGGTGATCGGCCTGGGTGGTGGAAGTGTGTTGGATGCAGGCAAGGCGATTGCGGCGCTCGTCACCAATCCTGGCGATGTATTTGATTATTTGGAAGTCATTGGCAAGGGCCAGCCCCTGGTCAACGCGCCGCTTCCTTATATCGCCATCCCAACCACTGCAGGCACGGGTTCAGAAGTGACACGTAACGCAGTGATCGAAGCAACCGGGCAAAATGTGAAAGTAAGCCTGCGAAGTCCGTTGATGCTGCCTCATGTTGCGTTGGTAGACCCCGAGTTGACATACACCCTGCCGCCTGAGACCACGGCAACCTCCGGGCTGGACGCGCTCACCCAATTGATCGAGCCCTTCGTTTCAGTTAAGGCGAACCCAATGACCGACGCCATTTGCCGCGCAGGAATGCATTATGCAGCACGATCACTGGGACGCGCATATGACAATGGCGCAGATACCGAGGCGCGCAAGGGAATGGCATTAGCAAGTTTATTTGGAGGATTAGCTCTGGCAAACGCCGCGCTGGGAGCGGTGCACGGGTTTGCAGGTCCGCTCGGAGGAATGCTGCATGCGCCACACGGAGCCCTTTGTGCGCGTTTGCTGCCCTTCGTCATGCAGGCAAATGTCAAAGCATTGGAAACACGTCAACCTGGGCACCCATCACTGGAACGCTATGTTGAAATTGCGAAAATCCTCACTGCCGAAAAAACTGCTGCGGCACAGGACGGTGTACAGTGGACAAGTCAATTGGTGGAAACACTAAAAATCCCGCGCCTATCCGAATATGGATTGAGCAGGGAAAGATTCCCTGAGGCAGTGGAAAAGACGATGAAGGCGAACAGTTTCAAAGGAAATCCAATAGCATTGAATCAAAAAGAGGTAT
>JANMSY010000460.1:0-2552 GCA_031389865.1 Anaerolineales bacterium
GATCTTTGGGCGCAAGCCTTTTTCGGCGATCCAATTCGGCTTTCAATGGAAAACGTTGACGCCCTATGCACATTTGAAGGAGCCTGTGGAGGTAAACGCTTATAGGCTTGGCGCGTTCATGCCAGGGTTTATCCTTGGAATACTTGTTTATGTTTTGAGCCTTGCACTGGGTGATGGAAATCTATTTTGGTTCAGCCTGGTCCATACTGCTGCCGCAGGCGGAGATTGGTTGATCCTCTGGCTGATACGCAATGTAAAGGCAGGCCTGCAGGTGGAGGATCACCCAACCCATGCAGGTTGTTACGTGATCGAATCGTGATGTTAACGGAGAAAAAGTGCAGATAGCAAAAACAACCATCCGTCCACTTGAAGGCGCGGATATTACAGAGATCGCCGCGGCATTTGCGGAGATCGGCTGGAACAAGCCGGCTTCACAATACGAACTTTATCTACGGGATCAGACGCTGCGGCTCCGCGACATGTATGTTGCTTCTGTGAATGGACAATTTTCGGGCTATGTCACCGTTTGCTGGAAGCCCACCTATGGGCCATTCCACGAGCATAATATTCCCGAGATCACGGATTTCAACGTGCTGCCGAAATTCCGCCGCATGGGCATTGGCACACAATTAATGGACAAGGCGGAAAATGAAATTGCACGCGTCAGTTCGACCGCTGGAATTGGCGTGGGCATGACTCCTGCATATGGCGCGGCGCAAAGGTTATATGTTCTGCGCGGTTATGTGCCCGATGGACGCGGCTTGAATTACATGGGCCATTTCATCAAATACGGCGAAGAATTAACAGCAGACGACAACCTGGTGTTGTATTTGACGAAAGAGTTGGAATAGATCTATGTCACCGAAAAGTATTTCCCCGGAAACGGGTCGCGCGGCGATGAGGGCACTCATCAAGGAAGGCTCGCCGTTGGGTCCGCTGAAAGTGATGGCGGAACATGTCGGGCGTTTTTTTCAGATCCCCATTCCCGGTTTTCGCCCGTATGTTGTGTTTGGGGCGGAAGCGAATCGCAAGGTGCTTGTTACTGAACGGGACAAAGTCCGGTGGCGCAACACGGATCCGGTCACGGATCTGCTGCGACGGGGAGTGTTGGTCACAGATGGCGAAGAACATGACCGGTATCGCGAGCTGATGGAGCCGCCGCTGCATCCATCCAGGCTGGCCAGCTATACAAACCTGATGATCGAACAGACAGACAGGGTCTCGTCCACATGGAAGGATGGGCAGATCGTTGACATGCTTGTGGAAAGCCGCAAGATCGCTCTGCTCATCATTATGCAAACTCTGTTCACCAGGGACGCGTGGGACGACCTTCCACATATTTGGAATCCCATTTTGAAGGCCATCAAATTCATCTCGCCAGGCATGTGGATCATCTGGCGAAACCTGCCACGCTTTGGATTCGGGAAACCGTTGCGGGAATTGGATGATTATCTGTTTGGGATTATTCAGGAAAGACGAAAGAAGAAAGAAGGAGAAGCGGATCTACTCCAACACCTGATCGATGCGGGGCTCAGCGATGACGTGATCCGTGACCAGATGTTAACCATGCTGATCGCGGGCCATGACACATCCACTGCCCTGCTGGCATGGACGTTCGCGCTGATCGGGCAGCACCCGGATATTCATACGCGGCTGCTGAAAGAAGTGGACTCGCTGGATAAATCCCCCTTGCTCGACCAGGTCATTAAAGAGAGCCTGCGGTTGTATCCACCGATCCATATTGGTAACCGGCGCGTGGCAGAGCAGATGGAGTTCAGCGAGGGCAGCATCCCTGCCGGGCAGCGAATGTTTTACTCCATTTATCTGACGCACCGCGACCCGGCCATTTGGGATAACGCGGAAAAGTTTTGCCCTGAACGTTTTGCACACGGACGCAAGACCCCACCGTTCTCATACGTCCCATTTGGAGGAGGGCCGCGGGCGTGTATCGGCGCGGCATTCGGTCAGGCGGAGGCACGACTCGTTCTGGCGCGTTTGTTGCAGACCCATACGTTTGAATTTACGAATCACAAGATCCATGCTCACATGGGCGCTACACTTGAACCGCGTCCGGGGGTGCGGATGAAGGTGATCAGCAGAAAGAGTGAGTAGTAAGTGGTGAGTGGTAATTAGTACCTGCATGACCCGCAGACTACTGACAAAGAGACTACAAGTCGTCTCAGAAATGGCATGTCACTCTCCCGAAGGACGTCGAGACGACGTGAGGGAGCGTTCTTCGCGACCGAAGAGTCTCGTACTTTTAGCAGTAGAGATCCTTCGCTTCGCTCAGGATGACATTTTTGAGACAAGTTCTAGAGAGTAGAGACTACATGACTTATTTCGGATTTCTTCTTCGATTTTTATTCCTCCCTATTTTGATGTTCCTTGCCATCACCTATTGGGACAACAAGAATCATAAACAGATCAATGGCTTCCGTAACGGCCGCGCGGTGTGGATCGGGATCGCAGTCCATGTGCTATTGGCAGTGATATACACGACGCCATGGGATAACTATCTGGTGGCAACCGGCGTGTGGTATTACAACCCGCAG
>JANMSY010000499.1:0-1766 GCA_031389865.1 Anaerolineales bacterium
TCTTGAGTGGGGAGGCGGGTGTGCCGATCAGGATGTGACCTAGAATGCGCAGGCTGAAATTCAGGACCGCGTCGGACGTGTCTGGCAGTTTCCAGTTGACGACAAGGTAATGTTTCTTATCAATATCCTTGTCATCGCCAGCATCATATGCATATTCCACTTTCCTGGGTCGCCTGAATGGCTTGGCAAGCGGTACAACCGATTTCACTTTTTTCTTCTTGTACGGCTTGAGATAACCTTCCATCAGCTTGAGACGTTTTTCGGGATCGTCATTTCCGTAGAAGAAAATAAACGAGTTGGATGGATGGTAGTATGTTTCCCAAAAGTTTTTGAAGTTTTCATACGTGAGATCGGGGATATGACGCGGGTCGCCACCTGAATCCACGCCGTAAATATGTTTGGGGAAAAGAGATTCGACCACGCGCGTTTCGAGAATGCCATCAGGGGAGGAATACGCGCCCTTCATCTCATTGAAGACCACGCCCTTGTAGGTGAGCGGCTCTGCTGGATCATTGATCTCGTAATGCCAGCCCTCCTGCATCAGGGTCTGTTCGCTGATGAGCGGGTGCAGGACTGCGTCCATATACACATCGATCAAATTGTAAAAATCCTGCACATTCTGGCTCGCCACGGGATAGCATGTTTTATCGGGGAAGGTGAACGCGTTGACAAAGGTCGCCAGCGAACCCTTCAGTAATTCCACAAAGGGTTCCTTGACAGGATATTTCTCCGAACCATTCAGCACACTATGTTCAAGGATGTGGGGCACGCCCGTCGAATCTTTGGGTGTGGTGCGGAAGTTGATGCTGAATACCTTGTTCTCATCATCATTGATAATCGAGAGCAGCCGCGCGCCTGTCCGCTTATGGACGTATAGTTTTGCAACAGAATTCAGTTCGGGAATATTTTGTTCCCTGACCAGATTGAATGCTTTGGACATGGTTTCTCCTTGGAATGCCGTTTAACGTTTTGACGTTCGAACGTTTGAGCGTAGTCTTTCTCTCAGTTCATTGATCACAATTTTCGTCCCACTCTCATCTTTATAAAACCACATATCCCAGCCATTGACGGGAGCGCCGTTCATCAAGGCCTTTGCAACTCCGTGAATGGACCCAGTGGCATCCCCGCAGCGCAGATGCCCATTGGATAGGATTTTTGCCCTGGTGCTGTTTTTCGCAAAGTAAAGTGTCTGGCCGGGCTGGAGCAATCCATTTTCGAGCAGCGCCCCAAACGGGACCCGGGCCTGCTTCCGTTTTTCAACGTCGATCGCCTCTTCATCCATCTGCCCGATCGCGTCGATCCGCTTCTGCGCGACCTTGATATATTTCTTGTCGCGTTCGATGCCGACCCAGTTACGTCCAAGCTTCTTTGCGACCGCACCTGTTGTCCCGCTCCCAAAAAACGGATCCAGCACTACATCCCCAACATTCGATGACGCCATGATGACCCTGTACAGCAGCGCCTCCGGCTTCTGTGTCGAATGCGCCTTCGTGCCGTTGGACATTATGCGGTGCCTGCCTGTTACCAAAGGAATGGTCCAATCGGAACGCATTTGCAGATCATCGTTGAGCTTCTTCATGGAGTGGTGGTTGAACGTATACTTCGCGCCCTTTTTCTTCTGCGCCCAGATCATTGTCTCATGAGCGTTCGTAAAACGCACGCCTCTAAAGTTCGGCATCGGATTGGAATTATGTGTTAGGACGCCGGATGGTAACGCAAATAGGTGATTCCCATCTACAGATAAATCAAAGAATGTTTTTGAGTTG
>JANMSY010000512.1:0-4789 GCA_031389865.1 Anaerolineales bacterium
TATCTTTCCTCAACCACGTTTCAAGCGGACGATCCTTCCACTGATACGCGGGCATCTGCAAACGGATATACCCCATCTGCTTGCGAAGTGCATATCCTACGCGGAACAACAGCCAGCGCGAGCCGTGGGATCCGAAAAGCGATTGGAGATTACGAAAGTTGTTTAGCATTTTGTAAACGTGTGGCATACCTGGATAACAAAACCCAGATGAGCGGCAATCCTACAATGATCAGCGGCGGGGCATAGACCTGTCCCCATGACCAGGCGTAGGAAAGGATGCCCGCAAGCATGGTCAGGAAAATGTATAAGGCACTGATGGTGGAATGTTTATAGCCGCCGATCACGAGACGTTGATAGAGATGCGTGCGATGCGCGGCGAAGACATTTTCCCGTTTGAGCGCCCGGCGGATGAACGTGACACCTGCGTCCATGATGAAGGTCCACATGAGCAGCGTGCCCAGCATCAGCGCGTCGCCGCCCTGATCAGCAGAGAGCAGCGGCAGGACAGCGAAACTATACCCGAGAAATGTGCTGGCAACGTCGCCCATGAAAATTTTCGCAGGTGACCAGTTGTGACCCAGAAAACCCAAACTGCTCGCCGCAATGGCAAGCGCGACCCGGAACGCAAACGGTGCCTGCGCATGGGATGCCAGCATCATCCAGCCCAGCCCACCCGCCAATGCGACGCCGCCCGCGATGCCGTCAATGCCATCCATGAAATTATAGGCATTGGTCAAACCGATGATCCAGAAAAAGGTGATCAGTATCCCGAGTATGCCAAGCTGAAGCTCGCCAAGCATGGGGATGGTCACAAATTTGAAGTATCCAAATCCCCAGATGGACGCCGCGGCAATCGCTCCCTGCACCGTAAAACGCACCTTCGGCGAAAGGGACTGAACGTCATCGCGCCAGCCCAGCCAGGCAATGACCGTTGCACACATGATATAGATGAGACCGCGGTTCAGGTCTGCATATTTCAGCGAGAACAGCGCTGTCAACAGGACAAGGATGACGATTGCCGAGCCACCCCCGCGCGGCGTAGGCACAGAATGGGAACTGCGTTCATTCGGAAGATCCATGATCTGACGCCGCTCTGCGTAACGCCGAGTGATGTAGACGAAGAGGTAGGAGAGGAGGGTGAGGAGGATGAACGTGATAATGGATGTCACAAAAGCTATTCTAAACGACTCAGAGTCCTGCACGACGAAAAATTTTAAGGATATTTAGATAAAAACAGCTCAGAATATTATCTTGGTCCTAAGAATTTATCTCCGTTGAAGTGAATCATATGCGTGGGCATTTCTGCAATCCAAACTTCAGTTTCCCAAGCAATGTCATTTGCATACTTTTTATAAGTAGTAAAGTCCAAAAACGCCGTTACATAGATTTTCCCAACATTGCATTTTTCAAAGAGTTTCTCAAGCTCCAATTGACGTTTTGGCGAAACAGGACCGTGTGAAGTTACTGCTTCCACTAAGAAGAGCCACTTCCGTTTCGAATCGTACAGGACTACATCTGGAAACTTTCCATGTGCCGAAATAGGAATACCAAGTTTGACAAACATTGCTTCTTCAAAGATCAACGTCTTTTTTGCTGTATCACCCAGATAAATGAGCCTTGCTCCTGGCGCAAAACGCGGGCCAAACTCATGCACAATAGCGACTTCTAATTTGTTATGTTTACCAGGCGACAAACTGAACATCTTTCCCTCCCCCACTTGCAATGGAATTTTTGTTTGCTCTCTGGATTTCTGATATATATCAAGCAATCGACCTTGTTGTTCTATAAAACCTTTGGATTTTGTTTTCCATTTAGATGAACCATAAGAACGAATTACATCCAAAGCTAAATCAGAAAGCAGATAATTTGTTAATCCACTGTTGGTTGGACGTTCAGGGTCATCGACATTACGAATGACAATACCTGCCTGCTCAAATTGATGAAGAACTCTTCGTCGAATCGTTTCTCTGCTATTCTCTGCATAATTACGTCCATATCTTAGTTTGACTTCGCTCAGAATATCGTGAACACGCAAACTCGTCCTTGATGCGTTCTTCCAAGTAGTATCTTCTGATAATTGAGCAAGAGCTAACAAGGTCAGGGCTGAAACCTCATTTTGCTGTGATGTAGGCAAACCAAGGGTTTCCAAAATTTCCTGTGCCTGTTCGATTTTTCCCATAGTGATTCTGGTCTCCTGTATCATCGGAAATTCTTCTGCAAGCAGGCCCGATTGCCAGAGTGCTGAAAAGATAATGGTATCTACCTGTTCAGGATTCGGGTTTTCGATCTTCTGAACTTTTTCGCCTACGGCTTTAATGATTTCCAAGGGTGGAAGAGGAAGGGTTCTTAACTCCGCCGCGTTAACCTGTGTATTTCCATTAACAATCCGAAAATAACGATCAACGATTGCACTATTGAGAAAAGCAGAAAGCCCTATGGCTTCAGATATAGGTAACAACCCCCTTTTCTTGAAAATCACATTCAAGTGATTTTCAAAGCCAATCTGCTCGAAATTGAAATTTTCTCCAATGAATGGAGCAGAAATAAGACGGCGTTTATCTTCCTTTGAACTGAAACGGCGCAATAAAACGTAGTTTGCATTTGGTATTAGTAAGGATGGGTCATTAGATGAAATTGCCTGCGGCTTTTCAAATCTATTCAAAGGATATTCAACATCATATGGTTTAACATTTTGCATCCAGAGCAAAGGAACTGTTCCATTCTCTGAATTGGCTTGTTCTTTTAGTAATTCTTTCGATCGAAAAGGAACAACTCGTCCTGTTGAGACTTGGAAGTCATATTTTTCCAGCAAACCATCCCATTTATCCACTGCTTCCAAAATTTGTTCATCAAGGATCCCCGTTGGCAGGCGGAAGAACAATAACCCAGAATGGTCACTTAGAAAATGTTTGAAGGAAACCTGGCGCGAGATAATTCCATTTTCCAAACTCTTTTCATCTTTCGACGAAGAGATACTGACATATCCTGCCCAATAACGATACTCTCTAGATTGAGACGGTTTTTCAAAGGAAAAGATCAGATTCTCCTGTAAAACCTCATCACTCTTGAAAATATTGTCGCGAGACTGAAATAAATGCACTGTGAGTGGCGTCACATCTTTGAGCAGATCACGACGGAATTCAGAGAAATAAACGCCGGAGCAAAAACTTCGTGGGACAATAAAACAGGCTTTACCTTGTGGAGAAAGCAACTTTGCTGATAAGGCCATGAACAATGTATATATATTTGTATGTCCGTTGAGTTTCCTATAAACAGCTTTTACGCGCTTATCATTTACATTTAGCTTGAAATAGGGTGGGTTGCTAACAATATGAGTAAACGTTTTTTGTTTCAACTTTTTCGATTCGAACAAGGGAGGTTGATCATCTTCCGGAAGACATGCAAGGACAAAATCCTCCTGATGAATTTGCCAATTGATTTTTATCCCGTTCTTTTCTGTTTCCTTAGTGACAACCTTCAAAATCTCACGACTTACATCGCATAACTCTTTATCTGTTTCATAAGCTGTAATCGAAATTTCAAGCGGACGTTTTTCAGCTATTAATCTTTCAATTACCGCACAGATTAAGACCCCGGAACCAATCGCAGGCTCAAGCAGAGATGCGCTATCTTGAATTTGCCCCATTTGTTTTGCCATGTAGCGAGCAACAGCTGGAGGTGTAAGAAATTGACCGTGTTCCTTGAGAACACCAGCTTCCCGCTTTTCAAGGATACGTTTTCCCATCTCATAGCTATATGCGACTAAGTCTAAGATTTCCATTAGCGGAATTATACCTTCCCCACTCGTAGACCCAGCAACCTGCCTGTTTGTCCAGGCAGGTTTATATGATTCGGTGATGGATCAGTTCCATCCCTATCCCCTCTTCAAACGAACGCGGACTGAACCCAAAATCCCTTTCTGCATCTGCATAGCTAAAATCCTTGTTCTCATTCAGCCGTAGGACCTGCTCGGCTTTGATGGGAAATGGAATTCGCATGCCCTCGAAAAATCCCAGCAGGGAGACCGCTGGTTTGGATGGGATATGGATTTTCCAGACGCGCTTGTTCATCTGTCTGGCGATGGTATCAATGACCTGGTTATACGTGAGTGGATGTTTGCCGGCAATGTTGTAGCTCTTGCAGACGGTGGTCGTGGGTGATCTCAGGCAGCCGAGAATCGCCTGCGCAACATCGTCCACGTAGATGGGCTGCTGCAGGGATTTGCCGTTACCAAAGACAGGAACAACCGGGGCAAAGCGCATAAAACGTATCAACCGCCACATGTTGCGGTCGCGGTTGCTACCGTAAATCATCGTGGGACGCAGGATGGTGTATCTCAGTCCGCTGGTTTCGATGGCGAGTTCTGCGGCAACCCGCACCGTTCTGCTTTTGGCGTTAAGTTGCGTGAAGATGGCAGTGGTACTGATAAAGATGGCACGCTGGATGCCTGCTTTTTTTGCGGCGCGGATGATCGAGTCCGCGTGGCCGAAGCCGAGAGAGGCGATGTTGACGAGCGCGTCCATCCCTTGCATTGAAGCGGTCAACGCCTGGGTGTCAGATAAATCACCCTCCACCCACTCAATTTCGGGCTGGTTGCGAAGCAGAAGTGAGCGGTCGCTGGTCAGGCGGTGGAGACAGCGTACCTGATATCCGTTTTTTAATAGTAGTGGAATAAGTCGTGAACCCGTGAATCCTGTCCCGCCTGTAACAAAAACCTTCATGCCTTCACCAGGCTCTGAAGGAACTGCAGCGTCTCAGCCAGTTTGTCGCGCCGGTCGAGATGCTTTAC
>JANMSY010000644.1:0-13522 GCA_031389865.1 Anaerolineales bacterium
CAATGAAACTGCTCCTGCTGGAATATCGCAAGCAGCTTATGGAGGCAGTTCAATTCATGAAAGATAAGAATGAAAAAGTTTCTCCCAAGATCGAAGAAGCGATAAGACACATAGATGAGCAGCTTGGACATTGGATAGGTAGATAACCACAGGGACCCTTATTTTTTGGCTCATTGGTAGTTGCCGTGATGCTGCTGATGAGGGATTGCCAAATCCCGTACATGCAGGAGATACACTGGCATTTGCCCCGAATCTGGCGGCTGGATTTGTCAATCCAGCCGAGCATCACGGCGATGCCCAGAGAACCATTTATTGAATTTCTGAATACAATGGGCGAGGCAAGTTCCAACATTCAAGTTTGAACAACCATACGGCACTCTGTAATTGACTTTCCATTCCCCCTATGATATTATGCCGACACAATTCAACAGCCCCACAAGGCGCTCTTATCCAGAGAGGCGGAGGGAACGGCCCTGCGATGCCTCGACAACCTGCCAGCGGATACAGTCATCATTAGACCCACGCTGAAAAGGTGCCAATTCCGACAGACGGATGTTCTGGGAGATGAGAGGGCTTCAACTACTTGAAGAGTACTTGCCCTTTCTGTTCGTCTGAAGGGGCAATTTCATTTTTAAAGGAGTTTCAACGATGAGCAATTCTTTCATGACCTCTCCGAAGCTGATGTTTACATCTGAATCGGTCAGCGAGGGACATCCCGACAAGCTGTGCGATCAGATCTCGGACGCGGTGCTGGATGCGTGCCTCGAGCAGGATCCACGCTCGCGCGTTGCCTGCGAAACCGCCACCAAGACCGGCTTCGTCGCGCTGTTGGGCGAGATCACCACCCAGGCGTTTGTTAATTTTGACGACCTGGTGCGTAAAGTGGTACTGGAGATCGGCTACGATAGCAGCGACAAGGGCTTCGACGGCCATACCTGCGCCGTGCTGACAGCCATCGCAAGCCAGAGCCCCGATATCGCCATGGGCGTGGACCATGCGCTCGAATCGCGCGATGGTCACCATCTCACCGATGCAGAGGTTGAATCCATTGGCGCAGGCGACCAGGGCATGATGTTCGGTTTTGCATGCAATGAGACTGCCACCCTCATGCCTCTTCCCATTTATCTGGCACACAAATTAACGCTTCGGCAGAGCGAACTTCGCAAAAACGGGACCATCTCCTGGCTTCGTCCGGATGCGAAGAGCCAGGTCACGATCGAGTATTCGCATGGCAGGCCTGTCCGCGTCGATACCGTCCTGATCTCCACCCAGCACGCCCCGGATGTCTCACAGGCTGAGATCACTGAGTTGGTCACGGAACACATCATCATGCCTGCCCTCCCCGCTGAATTGGTGGATAACAATATCAAGGTATACGTGAACCCGACCGGGCGCTTTGTGGTTGGCGGCCCAATGGGCGATGCCGGCTTGACCGGGCGCAAGATCATCGTGGATACCTATGGCGGCATGGGGCGCCACGGCGGCGGCGCATTCAGCGGCAAGGATCCCACAAAGGTGGACCGCTCCGCAGCCTATGCGGCGCGCTATGTGGCGAAGAACATCGTCGCTGCGGGGATTGCCGATCGCGTGGAGGTACAGGTGTCCTATGCAATCGGTATCGCGCATCCGCTTTCCGTGAATGTGGAAACATTCGGCACAGCGAAGATCTCTGATGATCACATTTCTGCACTGATCAGCGATTTCTTTGACCTGCGCCCCGGCGCGATCATCCGTGACCTGGGCCTGCGCAAGCCGATCTATCAAAAAACTGCCGCGTACGGTCACTTCGGCCGCGACGATATCGAGTTCCCCTGGGAACGCACCGACAAAGCTGAGGCACTGAAGAGCGCTGCAGGGTTGTAGCAGGTATTGGTAATTTGTAATTCGTAAACAGAAAGCGTCTCTGAGTACTCAGAGATGCTTTTGTTTTTAAAGCTCGCGCTCGACGAGGGTCTTCGACCCCGTCGAGATACTGACCGAAGGTCTCACTCATTCCCAACCTGCATCGGATAACTGTACCTCCCCTTGCTCCTTGGTCGCCCAATACTGCGCTGATGAAAAACGCCAATCTTCAGGTTGAATCACCAGCCCCTTGCGGCATGGATTGTAGTGCACATATTTCACTTTTTGTTCCCAAAAGGCCTCACTAAAAATACCAACTGGATGCTGGGTTGGCTGCCAAAACCTGCGCTGGCGATCTTTTCCGGCATGTTTATGAAAAATATCTGTAAAGCATTTGGGCAGATGCTGGGTGGAGTGATCCAATAACTGTCGTCCTGTGAACTTACGCAGGTCATCCAGGGTATGTTTCAGCCTCTCCGAATTAAACTCGTTATCAAAGAGAATGGCATGGAGATGTGTGGGCATGATGACATAGGCATTGACCCCCAGGTATTTGCTCCTGATGCAGAAATTCAAGCTGTCGGTGATAATTTTGCACGCAGACTCATCGATGAATACCGGCAGCCATTCGACCACGGTGAAGGTCACATAGTACACCCCCACATCTTTGACGATGCGATAACGTTCCATGCGAATATTATAGATTGCATTCGACGGGGTCAGTACTTACAGAATATCAACACTCGGCCATACAATTTGAGGTCTGCGATGAGTCCTTCGGCTCGGTCAACCCCCCGGGTGGTGCTTCGCAAGACCTTCGTCGAGAAAAGATTTGAGACCTGCGGTCAAACTTTCGGCACGGTCAGAGACCTGTGCCGAACGCTGGAGCGCTGCAGGGTTGTAGCAGTTATTGGTAATTCGTAAGAAGAAAGCGTCTCTGAGTACTCAGGGGCGCTTTCGTTTTTCTGTCACGCTCAACAAGCTACGCCAGACACTTGCACTACTCAGTGCAGTGTTGCCAAATCTGCATTTTTCATGGCTCCTTCAAGCGTAGGTCTGGATTTGGCAATCCAGACCAGCAATTAATGTAGCAAAATGCGTTTCATTAAAACCTTTCCATCCTCATGGGCATCACATCCAGATCCGTCTTCTCATCGCATATCATTTGCGTAAGCAGTTTTCCAGTCACCGGTCCAAGTGACATGCCCAGCATGGCATGCCCCGCCGCGACGATAAGATTACTAAAATCCTTAGAGCGGCTGAGGATCGGCAGGCCATCCGGTGTGCAGGGCCGCAAGCCGCGCCAGATCTCGATCACCTTTGCATCGCCAAGCCCCGCCAAATAGGCAATGGATGAGCTTCGTATCGCGTCGAGGCGGCGCGTGTTGAACGAAAGGTCCATGCCCGCCATCTCAAGCGTTCCTGCAAGACGGAGCGCGTCCCCCAGCGGGTTCACCACCACGCGCGCTTCCCCGAACAACAGAGGCAGTTTGGGCGCCGGGTCCGGGTTCTCAAGAGTCACACTATATCCCTTCGCTGCCTGGATCGGGATGCGCAGCTTCAGCCCTCGCACAACATCCGGCGACCACGCACCGGCCGCCAGCACAACCTGTTTCGGATGGAGCTCGCCGCGCGTCGTGCGGATGCTCCTGATCCTTCCATTGGATGTTTCAAACCCCATCGCCTCTGTCTTCGTCCATATCTGTGCGCCGAGAGCCCGGGCTTTTTCCGCCAGCCCAACCACAAAGCGCTGCGGATCAATATGCCCATCGCGCGGATAATAAACGCCTCCGATCACCTGCGGCAATAGAGAGGGTTCCATGTCATGGATTTCGCTTTGGGTCATGAGTTGGGCAGGAATATTGAACCGTTCCAGGAGGTGGATCTCCCTCTTCTCCTGCTCCAGCCGTTTTCCTGACAAACACACCCATAAGGCTCCATTGCCCCGGTAGCCAAAATCAAAACCTGTTGTCCCCGCAAGTTCCTCGAACAACGCTGCGCTTGCAAACAACAGGTCGCGCAGTACAGGGATCGAACCCAGCATTACATGATGACGACTGGCAAACACAAAACGCACCAGCCAGTTGAACAGGTCCGCATCCAGACGCGGCTTGATGTAAAATGGACTTGCGGAGTCGAGCAGCCAGCGCAATCCCTCCCCCAGCGCGCCTGACGAAGCCAGTGGCACACTATGACTCGGAACGATCAGCCCTCCATTGCCAGATGAACAACCGCAGGCAATCTCCCCCTTCTCGATCAGGATCACATCCAATCCTTTGGACACCAGGTAATATGCCGCACAGACTCCGATCACCCCACCACCGATGATAACAACATCATGATCTGCTTCCATACCTGCCTCCAGTGCCCGCGTGAATGTATATGTTAATTCTTTGCTGATTGTCATTATATAATGCCCACGGTCACAAATTGCGCTTTACCACCCTTGAAAAAGCGCAATTTGTGACCGCCCTGGGTATAGCAAACCAGGTGGAGGAGATTGCTGCGCTATCGCTCGCAATGACATGAGCGAGAATGGATGACAGTAACGGTGGTAATGTCTTTAAGTCAAAAGTCCGTCTCTTGTGAGACGGACTTTTTGCTACGGCTTCTCGAGCCCATGCTCATTCAAAAACCGTTCATCCTCGAGAATATCCTGGGTTGGACCATCCCGCACGATACGGCCGTCGTCCATCACAACCGTGCGCGGGAACAACTCTTCCACCAGTCTCATGTCGTGTGTGGAGACCAGCATGGTGATCGGGAGTTCGCGCAGCAGGTTGATCAGGGTCCGTCGTGCGCGCGGGTCGAGCCCGGCCGAGGGCTCATCGAGGATCAATATCTTCGGATTCATCGAAAGCACCGTGGCGATGGCAATGCGCTTCTTCTCACCCACACTTAGATGATGTGACAGACGGTCACGATACGTGCTCATCCGCACGGCTTCGAGCGCAGAGTCCACGCGGGCGATCACTTCCTCCTCCGGCAGTCCCATGTGGAGCGGACCAAACGCCACGTCCTCGAACACCGTCGGGGAGAAGAGCTGGTCATCCGGGTTCTGGAACACGAGTCCCACCATGGCGCGGATGACCGGTAGATTATCCCGCGTCAGACGCATACCGCCAATCTCGATCCCGCCGTCCCCATCCAGGATCCCATTCAGGTGCAGCATCAAGGTGGATTTTCCCGCGCCATTGGGGCCCACCAGCGCGACCTTGTCGCCAGCGCACAACTTCAGTGAAACGCCATGCAGGGCAGCATGTCCATCGGGGTAGGAAAAATGCAGGTCACTGACATTGACGACGCTGTTGTGTGTATGGTTATCCATCATTAAAACCGCCCTGCAATCTGCATCATGAAAAGAACAAGGATGGAAAGCCCGCCGATCACCAGGTCACTTTTTTGATAACGGTGCGGATGGATCGTCATTAATTCGCCTTTATAGCCGCGAGCAAGCATGGCGTTGTAGACGCGGTCGCTGCGTTCATAGCTCCGCAGAAATAGTTGACCCGCCATATGCCCGGCGATCCGCGCCCTCCACGCAACACTTCCGCCCGAGCGTACGCCTGGCGCGGCCCCCGAGCGGGCTTGTCTCGCCCTGAGCATTCGCATCACTTCATCGGTGAGCACGAACAGGTAACGATAGAGGAACGAGATGATCACTGTAATAATGATCGGCACGCGCAAATGCGTGAGCGCGTGGATGATCTTGGGGAACTCTGTTGCCGCAACCAGCAGGATCGCCATTTGCACCGACAGCCACGAACGGATCACAATGCTGACGAATCGCAGCAGGCCGGCATCGGTGATGGTCAGGTCCCACATCAGAAAGCGGAAGGATGTGACAGGCTGGCCCGGTATCGAGAACAGGACAGTGATGGCCGCGAGAGCGAACGGGAACGCAATAAACGAACGCTTGAACGTAAAGCCAATTCCAAGACCGCTCATCAGGGTTGCGAAGATGACAAACAACCACGCCAGCGCAAAGGCGATCCATGCACCATCGGGCAGCAGTGCATTCGAAAGAATGAATGCAAGCGTGACAATGACCTTGACGCGCGGGTCAAGATGGTGGAGACGACTATGCCCATGATGATAACGATCAAATAGGTCTGAGTGCATGACGATTTAGGACTGACGATTTTCGATTTGCGATTTCTGTTGGAGGGATTTTCCTGCCACAATGACCAGCCCGAGAACAACCAGCACGCCGGTCACGCCGGCCAGGATCGTCGAAAGCGGAGTAGCGCCGAGAAATGGAATGTTGTAATCAGAAATGATCTGAAATGGCGCGCTCTGCCCGGCGTTGATGAAGCCCATATCCGTGGCGACGCGTTCGAGTCCGTCGGGGTTCGCAGACGCGAACGGTGAAAGCAGCACAACAGCCAGCGATATGACCACGCCCACCACTACCCAGCCGCGTCCGCTTTTTGCCGAAATGGATTTTTCATCCAACAGGTCCGGGCGTGTCTGGAAGATAAAGCTCAGGGCTGCCACCGTGATCAACGCCTCGCCGATACCGATCACAGCATGCACGCCCAGCATGGCGAGTACAACGGTCTGCAGGCTGCTCGTACCACTCAGCCATAATTGCAGCGCGGTGCCGAGAGCGCCGGCCATTACGGAAAGCCAGGCAGAAACACCAGCAACAGTTAGTTTTACAGAACGGGAATTGCCAAGCACGCCGCGGTAGAGTCCATATCCGATGGCGGAGGTCAGAAGCCCCATATTCAGGATATTGGCGCCCATCACGAGCAGCCCACCGTCCTGAAAGAGCAGAGCCTGAACCGCGATGACCGCGGTCATCACAAGCATGGCTGCCCACGGGCCGAGGACGATGGCTGCGAGCGCGCCGCCCAGCAGGTGCCCGGACGTCCCGCCCGCCACAGGGAAATTGATCATTTGCGCAGCGAATATGAACGCCGCCATGATACCCATCAGTGGGACCTGTTTCTCTCCCAATGATTTATTCGTACGTGAAATTGCCATACTGAGGACAGCCACTGTGATCGCCCAGCAGATCAGGGAAACGATAAAGTTTAGAAATCCATCCGGGATGTGAAGTGGAGCAGGTGCGTAGTGCATGGTCAGGGTTCCTTTCTAGGCTGATGCGCATTTCGGACAGACCCCCAGGAAGGTCAGGTGACTACCTATTTTGCGATAGCCGCTGGCTTTTTCGAGTGTCTGATATAGGTTTTCAAGCAGGGCATGCGCCACTTCGATCCCGCCGCCGCACGCTCGGCAGATGATGTGGTGATGGTCTTCACGGGCGATCTGATAGGTGAAGTGTCCATGGCTGGAATGGGAAGGGCGCACCAATCCGTTTTCGGTGAGGAATTCCAGGGTGCGGTACACCGTTGGCTCTGTAATACCTGGCAGTTCACGCCGTGCTTGTTTGTAAATTTCACTGGGGGACAGGTGCGTCCCGGCATGCTGGAGGACGTGCAGGATCACCAGCCGCTGGGACGTCATTCGGAATCCGCGTGAGCGGAGTTGGGGAGCATACTCTGAGGCGCAGGACATCGATTAACCCTTATTGCAAGTTCTTGCAATAACTACTTATATAGTATACGGGGGCTGAACGATTCTTACCTACGGCTCCCAGAAGAATTGCACCAGGGCATACACAAATGGCTTTCCGTCCACATGTTCGATACCCACCAGCCAGGTATGCCAATCGAGATTGCCATTCGCTTCCGTTCCTGGAAAATAGATGGAATAGAATCCCTTGTCATAGGGGAACACCAGCGGATAACTTGCACCCCCATGCTTGAGTTCATTGCAATGAAGTGTATAGGGCTGGTTGAAACTCTCCACCAGTCTGGGCACGATCACATCATGGAAGGAGCCGGTCTTCGGCGCGCCGCTCGCGGGATCGATACCCCAATCCACTTCGAAGGTTGTTTCATACAGGAATTTGGCATGCTCCTGCTTGTAGTTGATCACAGTGCCATTATGGAAGTAACGCACATCCATTCCATTGGCGGGGCTGACCAGTGAGCTCAGCAGCGCGCCATCGGACGTCAGTACCGATGTCTTGAGCGAGTCGATCAGCGCGTGTGGATCGGCGCAAATGTCTGATGAGACAGGCGGAGTTAACGGAGACGACGTACCAGGGGAGATCAAGGTGGATATTGGGGGAGCAAGCAGTGTTGGAGTGGAGACCGTGCCTGTCGCTGATGCACACGCCGTTAATACGGCGATCGACAGGGTACATCCAATCAAAAGTGCGGAAAATATCCTGATGTTCATGTTATTCTCCTCAGGCTCATTATATCCCCGGCGTCTCCAAATAAAAAACTCATCCTCAAATTACATTCATGTCTCACTGAGCGTAGCGAAGAGTCTCGTTTTTCCACCGATCGTGCTGATCTGAAGTGAAAGCAGGGATTCTCACTGGCACTTGCGCCCGATTAGCCCTGAATTGCCATGAAATGCTAAAGCATTTCAAAATTCAAAATCGTGCGTGTGTTGCAGGTGTGTTCTTCGAGAGAATGACTTGCCCACTAAAAAACCTGCTCACAAATCATTTGTGAGCAGGTCATCCCTGTTGAATAAGAGCCTTAAGCTTGTGCGAAGGCAACCACTACAATATGCTGGTTCAATAACTGCGGGAGCTTTGGATCCTTGCCGGGGACGATCTGCCCAAGTGTATAGCCGCCGGCGATCGGAATTCCCTCCCCCAGAATATCCTTTACTGCCGAAATTTCAGAACCGGGATGAGATTTGAGCAGCATTTCCCAGGCGATATCCACGAGGACCAGCGCAAAGACCGGCTTGCGACCCTCCAGTTGCTGGAGCGCCTTTTGCGCGGCCTGGTGAGCAGCGTTCTCACAGGAGACGCGGCTTCCCACCAGCAGGTATGCATCCGCGCCATCGCGCACCGGAGCGTTCATGCGGAAACTTCCATCTGCTTCCACGCGGATCGGCGCGCGTACAATAAGCTCATCTCCCTGCTCCACGCCAAGCGGATACAGGCGGGCCAGATGGCTTAACGGAGGGAAAGCCCATTCGCGCGCCGGATAACCAAAAAGCTGGGCATACGTTTCAGATGCGGGACGACCATCCAGGGTGCGCAGCCAGAAGCCGCGCGAACGCGTCACACGGAACTGACTGCCAACAGGGTTCCACCCATGCGCAAAGCCGACACCCACGCGCAGGTCGCCGCGCAAAAACGCCGCAGCCAGCGCGCCACTTCCGGTCTGTGGACCCGCGATCTGGTAGGAAAGACCCGTATGCAGATCCCCCGAAGAGAGGGCACCCGCAAGCGGAACAGAACCGCTGCTGAGGGCGCCGCATAACTGGTCGGCATCTCCATTAAAGCCATCCGCAAAAAAGAGCAGCGCGCGTGTATCACTTTGTTCAGCCAGCTGTGCTGCAAGCTGCACGCCGGTATCACGTCCGCTTTGGGCGTAACCGGGCATCCAGCGCGTTTCGGCTTGCAGGTCACCGCCCAGCAGAACGACGATCACAGAATTAGGATGCAGGCCATCTGCCGTTAAACCCACGGGGCTGCTGAAGCCGATCATGGGAGTGTCACCCAGCAGGCTGGATACACCGCTGACAACGTCGCGCGCCTGATATTGATGCGAAGCAATCACGAAGCTAAAGGCTGGCGCGCCTGAACCCAGCCGGTTCAATGCCTGATGCGTCGCCTGCAAACCGGCTTCACGTCCGTTCAATTCCTGTGCGTGTCCCACGGAAACTGTGATGGTCATTTTGATTATCCTTCCGAGACCGGAACGGTAAAGTGGAAGGTTGTGCCTTTCCTATATTCGCTGTCAAACCAGATGCGCCCACCCTGCATCTCCACGAGACTTTTGGTAATGTTCAAACCCAGGCCTGTACCGGGAGCTTCGCGCGCTTTGGAATCATCAGAACGGAAGAACTTCTGGAATATCTTGGCCTGGTCTTCAAAGCTGATGCCGATCCCATTATCCTTCACCCAGAGATGCACCACGCGCTTCACGCCTTCAGGGTCCCATTGATTGGTTGTCGCTTCTGCGCCGATCAGGATCCTGCCGTTTTCGGGAGTGTACTTGTGTGCATTGCTGAGGATGTTGGTGAGCACCTGGCCTACACGCAGGCGATCTGCCCACACGGGCGGCAATTCGGGTGGCAGCTGGAGCTCAACGACCTGATGCCTGTCCTCCACCTGGCGTTTGGTGGAACGCATCACTTCATCCATGATCTCGCGCACATCAACGGGTTTATAGTCCAGGCGCAGGCGTCCAGCTTCGATCTTGGCATTATCGTTGAGGTCTGAAACCAAAGCCGACATGCGTTCCACATTGGAGCGGATCGTGCCCAGGAAGTTGCTCTGCATTTCGTTAATGGTTCCCACAGACCCAGCCGCAAGCAATTCCGTGTACCCCTTGATGGAGGTCATTGGGTTCTTCAATTCGTGCGCCACGAACGAAACGAATTCACTCTTTGCCTCGTTGGCACGCTGGACTTCATCATATAGTTGCGCGTTTGAAATCGCGATGGATGCATTATCACTCAGGCGGTTGAGAAAGGCGAGATTACCCTGTGAGTCACTTGTGCTCTCGAGCAGGATCAAGCCGATCACCAGCGCTTCACGGCGGATGGGAACGATGATCTGTGTGTGCGCAGTGGGCAGAATCCCTTTTGCGCCACCGCTCACCAGTGAGAGCTGACTCGACTGACCGGTCTGAATCGCTGCCTGGATGGCGGGAAGTTCAAGCGGCAGCCGGGATGCTGAGTGTTCGGTAAATATATCTTCATAGCCCTGCTGCACCATGATGTGTAGATCGTCGCCTTCCAGCATACCGATCAATCCCGCTTCTGCGTTCGATTGACGCAGCGCCCACTCCAGTGTGATGCGCATGGCACGGTCCACTTCCAGGCTGGCGTTCAGTTCACGAACAATACGGCCCATCACCTGAAGCTCTTCCACGCTCCTGGCAAGCTCCTGATCTGTCAACGCGAGCAGGCGGGCGTTCTCCATGGCAACTGCGGCCTGACCGGCAAAGGCAGTCAGCAGGTTCTGGTCATCTTCCACGAACGGAAGACCATCACGGCGGTTGATGACCTCAATGACGCCCAGCACACGGTCTTTGATCTGCATGGGCACCGCCAGCAGGGAGCGTGATATGAAGCCGGTTTGTTTATCCGGGCCTTCGAAACGCGCGTTGGAATTCTGTCCGTCATTCTCAATGACGGGGGCGCGCAATTGTACGGCACGCCCCGCGATGCCTGCTCCGGCGGGCAGGCGCTGGCCTAAAAGGTTGGTGGCCACCGGGCCAGCTGTCACGCGGAAGACCAGGTCGCCGGTCTGTTCATCCATGAGGAACAATGTGCCTGCTTCACAATTCAGAATGTTGACGGCATTCTCAAGGATATTCCGAAGGAGAGGTTCCTGCTCCAGCGTGGAAGTGAGTTGACGCGTGATCTCGTTCAAGGTGGAAAGCTGATGGGCACGCCGTTGTGTTTCCTGCAGGAGACGGGCCTTGACAATCGCGCCTACGGTCTGATCTGCAATTGCCTGCAGAAGATCAAGTTGAGCGCGGGTATACATCACGGTTGCATCGCGGCTTCCAACGCTTAACGCCCCAATGGTCTCGGAGCCGGAATTGAGTGGGACACCCATCCATGCGTACACGCCCATGGCTGAGGGTGTGATATTACGCGTCTGGCATTCGCCCACATAATCATTCGTAAGGATGGGCCGTCCCTTGCGAATGATCTCCTGCCCAAGCCCAAGGCTGGGAGGCAGCGGTTGATTCTCGCGATGGGTCAGGCGATCGCTTTCGTCCACACGGAAGCCATAGTAAAAATAACCGGCTGGCTTGTTATACAGGGTAATATGAAAAAGCGAAGACGGGATGATCTGCGTTGCCTGGGCAAAGATCAGTTCCAAAACGTCGTCAAAGGTCAGCGTCACATTCACGCCCTGCGAAACGCGCGTCAATGCGTTCATTTCCTGCACGCGGCGCTCAAGGTCTACGACGGTCTGGACACGTGAGATCGCTACAGAAGATTGGTCAGCCAGGTGATCCAGGAAATCGAGATCGCGCGGGGTATAGACATTGCCCGAAAGCGGAGTGCCCAACGCCAGCCAGCCTACCGGACGGTCCTCACCGGGGAGGGCAACAAAGAGCCGTGCCCCCAGGAGTGAAAGCCGCGCCTCATCACCTCGCAAAAGCGTCGGTGGATTGATCATATCGAGGTACAGGGGAATGCTTTCCTTCTGGAAGTATTGGACAAGTGGACTGCTGGATGTGAATCGAATATCGCTTGTCGGGCGGCCGTTCCCATTCGAAAGCGAGATGTATTGATCGTTCAACGAATCATAGGTGTAGATATGCAGCCGGTCCGGGACAAGGCTGCTGGAGATCTGCTCACGCAATACCCGGCCAATCGTGTTCAGGTTGAGCGCGTTGGTGAGTTCATGGCTGAAACTGCGAAGACGCTCCTCGTACGCGCGTTGACCACGAAAGAAGGTGCTGTCCACCCAGGATTGTAAACGCACGCGCAGGGGATCAAGAAAGACCGCGATCAAAAAGACCATGCCGCCAATCAGGTATGGATTATTGGATGGCATACGAATTGACAGGATCAGGCCGAGCCCGCTTACGAGCAGGCCATATCCTGCAATGACGAACACTGTCAGCAGGGAATAGACCACTCCCTGGCGCAGCCAGTAGTCAGTTCGCAGGAGACGAAAACGTATGATGACATAACCGTTCGCCAACGGGAAAAAAATCAATGGGACAAAAAGATAGGGGTTGAACGGTGCCGGCTGCCCGTCTGGATCAAATCTGCTTTTCAACGAAGAGTACAACAACCAGAAAACAATCGGACCAAATGCCAGCAGTGCCCCGAACAGGATGGTGCGGGCCTGGTTCTTCACCACGGGTGATAGGGAGAAAAACGCGCGAAATGCAAGTGCACCGAAATAGAATAGACCCGAAAGGCCCACAAAGACATAAATAATACGCCATGCGCCAATATAAGCAGTTGGGTTTTCAAAGTCGTATAGCTTTAGATAGGCGTTAAGCGCCAATAGGATCCCGATTGCCAGCCCCACCCAGCGCAGGTATGGACGCCTGAACAGGATGCGCGCTTCCTGCGGGAAGACCAGCCCCAGCCCGATCGACGCGCCGCCAGACAGGGCAACAGCCATAGTCCATACGTAGGTGAAATGATGGGAAGTGTACAGATCAAATAATGACCCGATCACAATTGCCACTGATGTGGTCATGACAGAGAATGTGCGTCCGGCGGGTTCCGTGCGTCTCAATCCAAAGATCCACAGACTGATGACCAGGAAGACCAGGCTTAGTAATGCAGGAATGACAAAGTATGAAACCTGGTCTGTTGAGGGAAACGGCTGCAGGGTGATATCAACTTTCTTAATCTCCCCTTCAAGTGTGCGCATCACCACGGGTATCGTCTGCCCCACGTGCAAAGTCTCCAACGACTCACGTAGATCATTCGCATTGGAAATTGGATGACCTGCGACCGAAACCAATTGGTCGCCAAGCTTAAACCCCTGGGCGTGGAGCGCCCATTGCTTCCCGGTTTCGCGCGTAACCGAGTCGTTCAACACAAGAGTCTGCTCGAAAAAACCCCCAAAAAAATGAAACTAAATCCAACCAAACGCCCAAAACAGAGAAGAAACAAAAAACAACCACAGAAAATAGAAAACAAAAAA
>JANMSY010000591.1:0-1923 GCA_031389865.1 Anaerolineales bacterium
AGCGAATCCTGTAGATCAATGCCTCCGCCAAAATATGGAAGCTTGTTTTCATTATAGATGGCGATGGTTTCCAGCATTCCAGCCGAACCACGATCGGCAAAGTGATTGCCCGTCAGTTCAACAACGTCAGTTCCAATATCAATTAATAAATCCATATATTTCGGGTCACTGCAAAATACGAGCGCACCAGCATCTGGTTTAGGGAAGGTACAACCGGTAAAAAACGGGATCTCATTGCTCACGTGAGCAATATCCGCCTCACGCATCAGGTCACGGATCCTTTCACCGGGGTAGGTCGATCCCTTTAATTCCATTGTATAGGCAGTAGCGCGCACCAGGGCAGTGACACCGGTGAGGATAACTGTGGTGAGTTTGGATGGATCGTAATTGGAAGAATGAAGGTTGAAGGATGAAGGATGAAAATTTTCTGGCGTCTGAAGTGTGAAGTTAACAATCAAAGGATAGGATGCAATATCAAATCCCTTGCGGATCGGTGACTGACCGTCGACGGTCAACACCTTCCAACGCGGCTCAAGCAATTCAAACGGGATGATGGCCCACGAGGGAGCACTTCGACACGGCTCAGTACAAGTCTCTGTCCATGCCACATCCAGCAATTGATCTGATGGAACGATTCTGACGGACCCCGCAGCTGGTGCGTCCCAAAGGGTGGTGAACGCGGCGAGGGTAGACTCATCCATCAATAACGGGATCCCGCTGAAAGGCGCGGGGGCCGTGCCTTCAGTCCACGCGAGATGTAGTTCGTCAAACGTCACGCCATCTTTGACAGTTGGGAACGGAGCGACCAGGGCATAGATCCATTGAATTTTTGTTTCCGTTGAATCCGATTGAGCAAATGGAGAAACATCAAGGTGCACGCTGGCGTTGGCTGGCAGATCCCAACTTTCAACCTGTTCGCGCAATGTAGGTGGAGCAGAGTCGCTGATATGCAACCCAGTAGGCGCAGACGTGGACGTGACGATCTCAACCGATGAACTGGCTGAATTCGTTGACGTGATTTCCTGAATCACTTGTGGAGGGGAGACTGTCTGCGACGAACAGGACATAAGCAATAAAACAAATATGTAAAAGATTGTAAAAAGTTGGGGCAAATGTTTAGTCATTTCGCCCAAATTATACTATTCAGCTTTTAGCGTCATCTCAGAAAGCGTGAATTGCTTGAGCGCGGCTTCGTCAATTGTCACTCCTAGGCCGTGTCCATCCGGCACGTCAATCGTGCTATCATCGTTCAACACAAAGCGCTCATTGGTAATATCGCGCTCATAATAACGATCAGACGCCGAAATATCTCCGGGCAAAACAAAACCAGGCAGTGAAGCCAGCGCCAGATTTGAAGCGCGCCCCACGCCAGTTTCCAACATGCCCCCGCACCAGACCGGCACTGGCGCAGCCTGCGCGCGGCAATAATCGTGAATGGCAATCCCCAGGCTCAAGCCACCCACACGCGCCGGCTTGATATTAATAATCCTGCAGGCTTCCATCTCCAGCGCATAACGCGCGTGCCGCGGCGAAACAATACTCTCATCCAGGCAGATCGGCGTTTTGAACTCGGCTTGCAATTTTCGATGGTCCCAAATATCATCTTCGAACAAAGGTTGTTCAATCAACAATAAATTCAGATCATCGATCGCTTTCAAAACGCTCGCGGTTTCCAACGTATAAGCGGAATTTGCGTCCACTTGCAGGCGCAGGTCTGGATACGCGCGTCGAACAGCGGATGTCTCGTCCACTTCGCGGCCCGGCTTGATCTTGATCTTGACGCGGCGATAGCCATCCTTGAGATAGGACTCCACACTTCGGACCAGGGCGGAGGCGGATTCCTGGATCCCGATCGATACTCCCACTTCAACTTTATCCTTTAGCCCCCCAAACATTTTCTTCAACGACTTGCCGTCGCGCTTC
>JANMSY010000686.1:0-5025 GCA_031389865.1 Anaerolineales bacterium
CCCATCTTATCAACGCCTCTGGAACCCAGAACTTTCCATAACCCAGAAGACTCAATGTAAAGGATGTAATTAATAGTAGAACACTGAACCCTATCAGGATACGATCCTTCAGGAATCGCTCAAGGACGTCGATCCATGTGCGTGGACCGATCCCAAATGCACGCAAATCCATGGCATCGATAATATCCTCGCTTCCGATGATGGCATGGATGGTGACCGGGACAAAGATGGGTCCCATCTTGCGCACTTGTTCGATCAAGCCGCCACTAAGTTTTTCAAGTTCATACCCGCGCGCTCTTTGTGCGTCTACCGTCAGCTGGAAATCACGCGCAAAGGTTGGTATAAAACGCATGGTCAGATCCATGGCATAGGCAAATTTATCGGAGAGACCGAGCCCCTTGAAGGTAATTCCATATAAGGCTGGGTTAAGGGAGTACGGAATTAAGATTGTCATGATCGCGATCGCCCCTACGCGTACAAATTGACTGACTGCATAGAAGGCACGTTCCACCGTGATTTTCAATGTTGGGGTCCAGCGGAGAATCGAGAACGACGCCTTGAATTCGCGTAGCGTGTGTTCCTGAGAATAGACTTCAGACCCACCACGCCCAGTGAGAAAAGTAAGAATGGCAAAAAAGAAAATAAAACCGATGATGAAGAGAAAAGGTCGTCGCACCTCCCTCCATGAAACATCCGAATTAAATAAGATCAGTAGGGCAAGAATAAAAAAGAACAGCAAAAAGCGAACATCCCAGAATGCCAGAGTTGAAAAAAGAAAGCAGGCATAAAAAATCAACCAGGCGCGTGGGTCAAACCACTGAACAATAGATCGGCGTTTACGATATTTCCAGGCAACTAACATGATCATCCTTTAAGACCCTAAAGGTTTTTAAGTAGCGCCCTCGAACTGAACCAGAGGGGCAAAACCTTTAGGGTCTTATGATTATTTGTTTATCGACCAGACTGTCTCTGGACAGAAGCGTATGCTCCAACCAACAATGGGACAAGGATGGCTGCAAAGATCAAATTGGGGCCAGCCGCAGGCAGGAATTGACCCACGATCGTCGCGGGTAAAGTCAGACCGTTAATAAAAATGTCGGAGAGCGAGGCGAAGAGTAAGCCAACGATATTGCCGAGCATGCCCCAGGTCACAGCTGCTGCGACATTTTCATTCGAACGGAAGGCATATCGCACTCCCACCACCAAAAGGAAGCCGATCACAATGGCGATTCCCGCAAACAGGGAAATTTGCGCATCACCGAAGACACCATTGTCCACGTCAAAGAACAGCATGTTCGGCTGGTCGCGGTTTACAAAGAACAACAGGGCGGTAATCGCCACCAAAGCGCCACTAATATACAGGACAGTGTTCATGCTTTGTTTGCGATCTTTGAACAGCATTCCCAGACCAGAAATGAAACCGATCAAGCCGTTACCAATGCTCCACTGTGGGGAAAGGCCAAATCCAGTCAGCGCATCACCGAACATGTTCCCCACCGCACCGGTGAAGAATCCTACGATGGGACCAAAGGCATAACCGAAGAACATCGGAATCGCGATGGCAGGCCGTAGGGCCACCTGGCTGATGGATGGTACAACGAACACCGTACCATTGAACAGGTAGGAAAAAATCGCATATAACGCAGCACCAATAGCCATCCAGACCACCTGGCGTGTTCCCACCTCCCAGGCAGCATTCTCTTTGGTGGCAAAATAGATGGCAAATGCGATCAGCAAACCGATGATCACAAACAAAAAGCGCAGCCCAACAGTAGCCTGATCAACCGAGAAATTGAACAGTGCACCATCCTGCGCCTCTCTTGCACCCAGCACATACATCACAATCCCAAAGAAGGCACCTACAACCCCAAAGGTAACCAACATGTTTGTAGTTCTCTTATCCATTTTCCATTCTCCTCTTTAGAACCTAGATATGTGCCAACGCTTCAGCCTTCATGAACCGGCCGGTTATGCTGAGTCGCTTCAGATTGAGGGCCAGCAACGAGGTCGGAACAAGACGGTTGGCTCTGAGTCGGTCAAAGTCGCGTAAAACATCCTCCGGTTTTCCATCTGCCACGAGTTGCCCGTCATTCACCATTAACACGCGATTTGCGTAAATGACTGCCAGGTCAACATCATGTGTGATAAATAGAATGGCTTCAAATGCAGGCATTTGCAGGATTGAATTCATGAAACTCATATAGTTTTGATAATCCTGTCCCGCAGTTGGCTCATCCATCACGAGAATGCGGGATTGCATGGCAAGGATAGCCGCAATGCTGACGCGTTTTTGCTGGCCAAACGATAAAGCCAGCGGAGGGTCCTGCTCTTTATCTGAAAGATTGACAATTTTTAGCGCTTCTTTTACCTCCAGTTCAATCTGCTCCCTTGAATGTTTCATATTCATTGGGCCAAAAGACAGTTCTTCACGCACCGTGGGTGCGAACAACATATGGCTTGGGCTTTGAAAAACATAACCCAGGGTGCTCGCAATCTGGGCAACACTTGCCTCTTTCGTATCGCGTCCGTTCACGAATACGCGTCCAGATTTGGGCTTCAGCAGACCGATGGCGTGCTTAACGAACGTCGTCTTTCCGGCGCCATTGGGGCCCAGGACCGCGATCACATCACCGCGCTTGATTTCCAGATTAATCTCGCTAAGAACTTCAACTTCAGATTCATACCCGAACGAGACATTCTCAAACTTGACCAGCGTATCATCCCCGCTCCTGCCTGCCGCACCCGGAAGAATGGTTATCTGCACTGGAGGCGGATCCTGCTTCGCGCGCTCGATGATATCCTCCGCTGGCAATTTCACTTCGCTATAGTTCACAACTCTTGATAACCCCGAAAGTTCCCCAAGGTAACGGACTTTACCCTCGCTCATGAACATCACACGGTCAGGCTTGATGCGTAAAACATCCTCGACACGGTGCTCCACCATCAACACGGTCATCCCCTGATCTGCTAGAAAACGCACCGTATCGAGGGTGTCCTGCGCGGACGCAGGATCAAGACTCGCGAGTGGTTCATCGAGAAGCAAAATGGATGGACGCATTGCAAGAACACCTGCCAGTGCCACTTTTTGCTTTTCCCCGCCGGACAACGTGAACGTCTCACGGTCACGTAAATGCGATATTTTCAAAAACTGAAGCGATTCATCCACACGCCGTAGAATCTCTTCACGTGGCACATTAAGATTCTCAAGCCCAAAAGAGACTTCATTCAATACTTTTGTGCCAAGAATCTGTCGTTCGGGATCCTGTAATACAGTCCCAATCTTCTGTGAAATTTGCGAGAGCTTCCAGGATGCGGTCTCTTCGCCAAAGACCAGCACGCGGCCAGTCATATCCCCTTTATAGGAACGAGGGATCAATCCATTGATACAGCGAATAAGAGTCGTTTTACCACATCCACTTGCACCTGCAATTAATAGAATCTCGCCAGCCCTGGTTTCAAAGGAGATGTTATGAATTGCCGCCCCTTGTCGATCACGGTAGCGGAATGAGAGGTTTTCGATGACGAGAGGGGAGTTAGACATTACAGCTTCCTGGATGGTGGATGGGGCACATTATATAACACATTTCCAGCCAAATCTCAGAACGGGATCGTCGATGCTCATACCGCTTTGGTATCAGCCTCGATTTTGTGTTTCTTCCATATGATCAGGGGCGTGAGATTAAATTTCGGCGCACGGTCACCGGACCAGGTTGCCGGAGGTGCCATGACAAGTCCACAGAGCAGGATCAGTGCGCGGTCGTAATTGACGCGCCATCCTGCGAAATCCTGCCACGCCTGCTCGCGGTCTGCTTTGATGGGGATTCCCGCCTCGCTGAGCTGATCGAGCACCAGGTTAAATTCGGCGCGCTCCACGCAGATGGAAGTTTCGGGATATTGTGGATTCTGTGGGTTTGGGAGATCGAAGTAATTTGCAATACGACGCAATGCCAGATAGCCGGCACGGATATTAAGCGCCGCAGATGGTTCATATGGAATATCAACTGCAGAAAGTGTAATGGCAGCACAGTCCAGAACTGCACCGGCCGCAGTGGTCCACGAATTTTCAGCACGCGGCGAGCGGAAAAAGATCAACGCGGGCAGGGTTGTGTGACTCTCTTCGATGTCCGCGAACCAGGCTTCCCACATCTTCCAGTAATCGGCTAACCGATCCAGGCCGTGGATACGATTGAACCGTAGAAGCATTTCCAGTGCGGAGGGCGGACTTCCTGCACGTACTTCCAGCATATTGACAGCCTGTTCGCGTCTCGAAAAAGCGGAGTACATGGTTGGCAGGTAGGCGATCAGCAGGCCCACCAACATCAAACCGAACATGGCCTCGCTGAACGCAATCATGGTGACCAGAGGAGTCTTGGAGATATCAAATCCCAGGGTAAATAGCGAGGAACCACTCAGGCGAAACACTGCAAACAGATCCCCAACACCGACCGCCCAATAGATTGTGGCATATCCCAGCAAAATCAAAAGATACCAGGTAGGCAAAAGGAGCATGAGGCCGATGGGTGCGAAATAAGCCATGATGGTATCCCGTCGGTCATAGGTTTTTACGAACCTCAGGATAAAATTGAATAGTCGGCGTAAGAGTCCAAAAACGATCCTGTTTAGTTGACTACGCGCCGCTCGAGGCAACACAAAAGTCGAGAGCGCAGACGATAGTGTAAAGATAACAGTCAGCAGACCGGCGATAAAGATCAAGGTAGTAGTAAGTGTTTGCATGGCGGCGATTATAACCTTGTGACTCACCTTACGCAGTTTATGTCTTTTAGTATGTCACCCTCCCGAAGGACATCGGGACGATGTGAGCGAAGCGAAGGGTCTCTACGATAATCTCAGAGATTCTTCGCGGAGTTTATCCTGAGCGAAGCCGAAGGGCTCAGAATGACATTGCGTAAGGTCACTTACTATTCTGGATTCTCGACTTTGCACTCGCTACATGAGATTATGCGTAACAGATTTTAATCTAAATCGTAACTTGTTTTAAGCAGATACACATCTGCCAACGCAAAG
>JANMSY010000041.1:0-4640 GCA_031389865.1 Anaerolineales bacterium
CATATGTTTGAGAAATTACATTTGAACAATCGTATCGAACTTGCGGCGTATGCCTATGAGCATCATTTGTTTGAACGCATGGGCAAAGAGTAATGGATCAGGTATGCAGCTGCACCACAGAGCGACGATCCCTGATATGGAAAAAACCCGGAGTATTGGCTCCGGGTTTTCGATTTACGGTCAAACTTACTCGTTGAAATTAATTCCTATGGCATGAAAACGAATGGGGTTGAGCCAGTCTGGAAGGCATGGCGGACCTGGGCGTTCTCAAAGAGCGCGAGGCCGAAGTAGTACATTCCGCTCAGGTCAGAGAATTGCACATCCGTCTCAGAGCCGGTGGTCAGCTTGCGGCTGAATTCGATGGTCCATACGCCATCGGCCCACATCCAGGCGGCTGAAAGATCACCGCGGTCACCAACGATCGGCGACTTGACAATCCCAGGGATATAGGAGCCAACGGGAAGGGCATCCAGGGCAGCTTGATCCAGGGCAACCTTCTCGCTGTCGCGGATGTAGCCGGGAGCGCCTGTCGTCAGGTCAATGCTTGGGGAAGTAAAACCAGGCTTGGTCTTATCGGGAACCGTCTTGGTTGCATCAGCGGGATCGGGCAGGGTGGCAAAGTTATCAGCATATCCGCCGGATTCCTTCTTGTCACTCTTGCGGCCGGCTTCTTTGGCCTTTTCGGCATCAAACTTGGTCCAATCGAGATACTGATCATCGATCTGGCCATCATTGCGGACAGATTTCCAGTGCCAGATATCGCCCAGTTCGCCTTCGGCAGAGGTGTACTTGTTGCCGTAGGGTTTGACATCAGAATTCTCACCGGCATGGCAGGCAACAAAACAGCCAGCAGTTTCAAAATTCTTGATGCTGTTGTTGATGGACCAAATCAAGGAGAACTTGTCTTCATAAACGGTATTGTTGTCGCCGCCTTTATCGTTCTCATCCTTGATCTGCTTCCAGGAGCCATCTTCCTGCTTCTGCCACGGGGAGCGGAACCAGGATTCGCTCGGGTCAGCATAGCTCAGGACGAAATAAACGGTGTCGCCGCTGTAAACAGATTTGAGTGTGGCATCGGCAGCGAAGTTATTGAATCCACCAGCCACAGAAATGACTGTTTCCTGTGCATCTGCCCAGGCTGCATCATCAGCAACGCCATCGAGCGTGGGAACAGCTTCTACAGGATAAGCGACCAGCGCACCGTCGGGGGCAGTCCACGCGGGAGCGGGTGGTTCAGTGGCAGCAGGGGGTTCTGTTGCAATGACCGGGGCTTCGGTGGGTATCGAAGTGGGCGCAGCGGTGGGCGTAGCAGGGGTTGCGCACGCGGCCAGCACCAGGGAGGCAAGAACGAGCAGTGAAATAACGTACGTAAGCTTCTTCATACAAACTCCTTATTAAGTTTTGATGTTGGACGCTAAGACGATGATCCAGCCATCGGTATTGTGATTCCGTTCAATCCTTTAATTTGAAACGGGTACTTCAGATGGATTCTAGGTTGTTTGACCTAGTAGAGTTAGAGGCATCTTCCCCTATTCAGGTAGGGGAAGATGCCTACATTCCGACTCATTGGGAGTTGCCATGATTCTGCTAACGAGGGATTGCCAAATCCCACTGGCATTTGCCCTGTATCTGGCGGCTGGATTTGTCAATCCAGCCGAGCATCACGGCGATCCCCAGAGAACCTACATTCCTTATGGGTGTATCAAGGGAATTTATGCCTATAACTTGACGGGCTCGGAATCCCCCACAGGAAGTAGAAGCAAAGAGAGGTAAAAGTGACCCATGCTTCAGTCATTGTGTTTGTGTGTGAACATGGCGCGGCGAAAAGCATTATTGCAGCAGCCTACTTTAACCATCTGGCAACTGAAATGGGATTGGACCTGCGGGCCGTGGCTCGAGGGACAAACCCTGATATGCAATTATCCCCACAGGCTGTAAAAGGCTTATCCGAAGACGGCTTGACTCCACAAGAATCAGCGCCGCAACAATTAATGCAAACCGACATACAGTCCGCGCAACGCATCATTGCATTTTGTGAACTCCCAGCGGAATATCAGAGGCAAGCCGCCATTGAACGCTGGGATGGTGTACCACCCATCAGTGAAGATTACAAAGAGGCGCGAGATGCAATTATTGAACGCCTCCACCACCTCATGAAAAAATAGTTGTCACTCCTTGCGAATGCTCAATTCCCCATCTCGATATTACACGCCTAGATCATCCATATCCATGAAGGCGCGGACTACGTTGGGATCGAAATGTTTTCCCGAATCTGCCTGGATGCATTGACGCACTTCCTCATGTGGGAGTGCCTGGCGATAGGGACGGTTCGAGACCATTGCGTCCCAGACGTCAATGACCGGGAAGATACGCGCTGCAAAGGGGATTTCCATACCTTTCAATCCGCGCGGGTAGCCCGTGCCATCCCATTTTTCGTGATGGCAATAGGGAATGTCAATGGCGGGGCGCAGGAATTCGATCTCTTTGAGCATTTCATACGCATAGATGGGATGCTGTTGGATCTGAGCGCGCTCTTCCTGAGTTAACGTACCGGGCTTGAGCAGGATCGAGTCAGGGATGCCCATCTTCCCGATATCATGCAGCAAGGCGCCGCGTGTGATGTGAATCAGGCTGTCGCCGTCCACGCCCATGGAGCGCGCAAGTCGTTCGGTCAGGAGGGTGACGCGCTGGGTGTGCCCCTCCGTTTCCTTGTCCTTCAAGTCAAGGGCGCGCACCCAGCCTTCGAGCGTAGCCTGATACGCATCCTCCAGTTCACGATTGCTCTTCTGCAGGTGATCGAACAAATCCGCGTTATCAATCGCAACTGCTGCCAGGTTTGCAAATGCGGAGATCAGCTCAAGGTCAGTATCGCGGAAGATTCCTGTTCGTGCGCGATTATCCACATACAGCACACCGATCATTTGATCCTTGATCTTCAACGGTGCACACAGGATCGAACGCAATTGATAAGCTGCCACACTCATCTGATCTTCGAAGCGCGGATCCTCCTGCGCATTGGTTGTCAATACGGGTTCACCGGATTCCGCTACCTTGCGCAGGATGGTATTGCTAAAGGCAAACGTCTCTTTCACCAGGTTGATGTGTGCAATGCCGCGCGCGATCACGGGTTTCAATTCCCCTTTCTTCCGCAACATCAGAAAGCCGCGTTCCGCATGCGTCAACGCGATCAACGAGTCCATCACCTCCTCGAGTACCCGCTCCTTCCCCAGGGATGAGTTGATCACACTGCCGATCTCCACCAGCGCTGTGAGTTGACTCCGCCTGCCCTTAAGCCGGTCACCAACTTCCGATTCCAGCTGCTGGAGTGATCCCGAGAGGCGGGTAATATCCTGTATCGCCGTGGAAACGATCGGGCTGCCAGTCAGCGTCAGCTTTCGAACAATGGACATCAACATGGTGTTGGCGGCCTGAAATTGTCTCTGGAGGGATTGTGTTTCCGATAGTTGTTTGAGCATGCAAAACTTCCTGTCATTAAGGTTTATCGGTGGCATTCAAGGGCAAGTTATAATCTGCATTCGTGGACACGACCGCCTACCTGACGCGCATCCAGTATTTCAAGCCTGTAAAACCAGACGTCCAGACTCTGCATGGGTTACAGCATGCACATATGCTGACGGTCCCATTTGAGAACCTGGATATTGGGTTAAAACGGGTTATTCTGCTGGATGAAAGGTATATGTGGAACAAGATCGTGCTCAACAGGCGGGGCGGATTATGCTATGAGCTGAATGGATTGTTTGCATGGCTGCTCAAAGAGATCGGCTTTGATGTAACCTTTCTGAATGCCCGCGATTATCACGAAGAAGATGACACCTTTGGCATCGACTTCGACCATCTGGCGCTGCTCGTCCAAGTCCCCAACGAGTCCACGCGCTGGCTGGTGGATGTGGGCTGGGGCGACACGTTTACACAGCCGCTTCAACTTGATCATGCTCAATGGCAGGAACAGGGTCTGCGCGCCTATCGGCTGAAACCCTTCCGAACCGGCTACCAACTCTGGCAGAGGGAATTCGACGGAAAAATGGAGAGGCACTATTACTTTGACTTGACGCCTCACCAGTTCCCGGCTGAGTATGAAGCAACCTGTCAGTATCACCAGACATCGCCTGAGTCCATCTTTACGCGTAAGCGAGTCATCTCCCGGTTGACGGAAGAGGGTCGTGTTACGCTGGATAACCAGCAGCTCCTCATCACAACAAGTGGAAAACGTACGGAGCGCCTGTTTGCAAGTGAAGAGCAATTTCACGCATTATTGAAAGAACATTTCGGATTTTCATTGTAAAAGGAGCCACCATGACCGTTGAAAATTATCTGGCAGAGGCAGGTGCATTGGCTGGCCTTGCGGGTGTATTGGCAGGCTTTTCACTCGCGGCAGTAATACAGCTGCTAACATCGAATAATGGCGGACGGTTAACTACAGCAGGCATTGTAGTTTTCTCTGCTGCTTCTGTGATGTTCCTGTATTCCCTGATCGTGGCGGTGTTGTCATTTTCTGCCGCAGCTGAATTAAACTCGGTCCCACTGGAATTGGATAACCTGAATGTGGGGGCGTTGCTGATCCTGTTCGGCGCGATCTATGTCTTCATAGGCGGTATTGGCATGGCAGGCTGGATGCGGTC
>JANMSY010000046.1:0-2616 GCA_031389865.1 Anaerolineales bacterium
ATCCTACAGAGATGCTTTACCGATGGCGCAAATTCATTCAATGTTTGTCAAAGTGCCTCTCTGCAGTTCGACGATAAATCAAACAAGTGGATGTGGAGAAAAGGAAATCAACCGCGATGTCAATTGAGAACATGCCAGAAATACTAACAGATCAGTCTCAACCCTTAGTAGAACGCCAACGTAACCAGACTCGTTTAAAGGTTGCTTATATTATGTCGCGTTTTCCAAAGTTGACAGAAACTTTTATCCTCTACGAAATGTTGGCGATGAAAAAGGAAGGTGTCCAAATAGAGGTTTATCCCCTCTTGAGGGAACATGCTGAGGTGATGCACCCAGAGGCAATACCATTTGTTGAAGCAGCCCACTTTCAACCTTTCATCTCCTTGTCGATCATACGCGCTAACTTGCATTTTCTCTGGCGAAAACCGCACGCGTACCTACGAACGCTTTGGACATTGTTACGCGCAAATTGGGGCAGCTTCCGATTTTTTATAGGTGTACTAGGAGTCTTTCCGAAATCGGTTCTTTTTGCTTATCAGATGCAGGCGGAGAACATAAACCACGTCCATGCGCACTTTGCTAGTCACCCTGCGGCAGCGGGTTTTATCATCCATCGGTTGGCTGGAATCCCTTACAGCTTTACTGCACACGGCTCAGATCTTCACCGTGACAGGCATATGTTGTATGAAAAAGTTACTGATGCAGCTTTTGTTGTGGCTATATCGAATTACAATAAAGAGATGATTATCTCAGAGTGCCAGGGAAATTACCGGGATAAGGTAAAAGTTATCCACTGTGGTGTTGACACGGAAGTATTTCGATTTCGTTCAGGTGAGACCCTCCATGAAAGGGGTGGAAATCCTTTCATGATCCTCTGTGTCGGCACATTGCATGAGGTCAAAGGACAAGCTTATCTTATTGAAGCGTGCCGTAAGCTGCATGAAAACGGCATTGACTTCGTATGCCATTTTGTTGGTGGCGGGCCGGATAAATCGGCACTTACTGAGTTTGCAGCCAAGGCAGGTCTTTCAGAGAAAATGCGTTTTCATGGATCGCAAAAACAGGAAAGAATTGCTCAATTGCTGCAAGACGCAGATGTTCTTGCTGCCCCCAGTGTGCAAACCAGTGATGGTCGTCGTGAAGGTATTCCTGTAGTTCTCATTGAAGCGATGAGCAGCGGTGTACCGATTATCGCCAGTAATATTTCGGGCATTCCAGAATTGGTATTGGACGAAGATACAGGTCTGTTAGTTCCTCCCCGGAATGTCGCTGCTCTGGCGAATGCATTGGAACGCTATTATCGTGATCCAGCCATGCGGAAGCGCCTTGGCCGCTCGGGTAGGGAGAAAGTTGTAAGAGAGTTTGATCTTTACAGAAACGCGGCCATGCTCGCTCAGCAAATTTATTTGGAGTCTGTGCAATGATTCTGATTTTATTTTGGACCTCGGTGGTTTTGATAATTTATGCATACTTCATATTTCCTGTTTTGGTTATTCTTAGGGGCTTTTTATGGCCTCAACCTTTTAAGAGTGATGAAGTAACACCCTTTGTAAGTATAGTTATCGCTGCTTTTAATGAATCGAAATCTATTGGCAATAAGATAGATAACATATTGACATTGGATTATCCACGAGATCGGTTCGAGGTATTGATTGCATCAGACGGCTCTAATGATGGTACTAATGAAATTGTGCAGGCTTATGAAGAAAAAGGTGTAAGGTTGCTGACACTTCCACGCCAGGGTAAGGCAGGGGCGCTCAATGAAGCGGTGGCTGCATCCAAAGGTGAGATTCTAGTGTTTTCTGATGCCAACAGCATGTATAGGTCTGATGCTATTCGGGCTCTTGTCAGGCCATTTGCCGATCCAACTATAGGAGGCGTAGCCGGCAACCAAAGTTACGCAAAAAAAAATAAGACCATCGTTGATAATGCTGGCGAGCGCAGCTATTGGAATTTTGATCGAATTATGAAAAAGTTTCAAAGCAGGGCGGGCAACACGATTTCTGCAACAGGAGCGATTTACGCCATCCGCCGCTCCCTGTTTCAAACGGTACCGGAAGGCGTAACCGATGATTTTGTCACTTCGACCAGTGTCATCGCGCAGGGGTATCGACTGATTTTCGCGCCAGATGCAGTCGCCTACGAGCCTGTCGCGGTGACTAGCAATGTAGAGTTTGGACGAAAAGTACGGGTGATCACCCGTGGCCTAAGAGCTGTTTTTTTCTTCAGGAGCCAATTGCTCAATCCCTTCCGGTACGGGTTTTACGCAATCCAGCTTCTTTCTCACAAAGTCTTGAGGCGACTAATAGTTTTCCCTCTCTTGCTATTATTTTTTCTAAATCCGTTCCTGTGGAGAACAGATGTTTTTTATCAACTTGCGATGATTGGGCAATCTGTATTTTATGGCTTCGGTTTATTGGGTTTGCTGCTGGATGGAACTCGCTTCAGACGGCTAAAAATATTTGCCATTCCCTTCTATTTCTGCTTGGTCAACGCAGCCACATTGGTGGCTACAATAAATATGTTGCGAGGGCAACAGATCAAACAATGGGAACCCCAGCGTAACATAGAACAGGAACAAGGTTAAACTCCTCAGTATATCGAGGATTTATAAAA
>JANMSY010000086.1:0-15556 GCA_031389865.1 Anaerolineales bacterium
CTTTGCTGAGTCAAATCAACGCCAAGAAATCTGGCGGCGAAACTACAACGCCATTCTATGTGGCAATGGCGGCTTCGTTCGCGCAAGCCTATCGCCTCAATCAAGCGCGTCCATCCGACACCATCCGCCTTGCCCTCTTCGATGAAGCCTTTGGCAAAATGGACACTGCCCGCACCGCATCTGCTCTGCACTTCATGCGCGAAGCGGGCTTGCAAGTTCTCCTCGCCACCCCGCCCGACAAATCTGGCTCGCTCCTGCCGTATGTGGATAGCGTTTGCACTGTTGTCCGCAAAAACAATCATTCATTCGTCATTGATATTGACAAGAGTGAGATGATTGAAAAACTAGAGAGTCAGTAATCAGTGAATAGTAATCAGTATTTCGTCCGCTCCACTTTGCTACGGGATGATATGTTGCGTGTTGCGTGGGTTGAGTGAAAGATGGAAGTGTCTTTTATCCCTTCGCCTGATGTGGCTGTCGTGCTTAATGCCTTGCTTGACATCCTTGAGCGCCGCGCGTCACAAAACGGAACACGCGCCACGCAACATTCTCGCTCCATCAAAGTTACCCTTGCCGACCTTCCCCTTCCAAATTATTTTTCGCAAGCAAACCCTGAACCGCGTATTACTGCCAATGAACAACTAATCCATCTCGAAAAAAGTGGGCTGATTCGACTCACTTGGATTCCAGGTGAAACAGGACATTTGCTCCAATCCATAACGCTCCCAAAAACGGAACACGCAACACGCCTCATAAAACGCTTTTTCATTTAGCGAATCGCACCCCCATCGCCGACAACCGTTCCCGCCTCGAAAGCCACTTGCTCGCCGACAAATTCCGATTTCAGGATGACTGGCGCGCCCGCGCGATTCATTACATCCTCAACCAACTCAAATCTGAAAAATCTCCCGCCCCATTCAGCCTGACCGATTCAAACCTGAACCTCGACCTGCTCGCCGTTCTGCAAGCCTTGCCCACCCTGACAGCAGAGACTCCCTACCGCGTCTTCAGCGTGCGCGTTTTCAAAGATAGCAAACGATTTGAATCCATCAAAAACCAACTCGTCACGCTCGCGCGCCTCGGCAACCCCGAATGGAAACGCATCCCTGTTGAAGAAGTCCTGCGCGAACTCAACCTTGTCGCCAACCCAAACTACATCCATTTTTCAGGCAACTGGCAACTCACCACCATCAACGGAGAAATTCTCAGCTTGAGCGGATTCGTTCCATCCGTTGGATTCCCCGCCGCACAGATATCCGCCCTTCAATCCGTCCGCGCCGACTCTGTCCTCCTCATCGAAAACCTCACAACCTTCCATCAACAAGTAGACAAGTACACAGGTACACAGGTACACGCGTAAACAACGGAACACGCACCACGCAACACGCCATCCTCTGCACCTACGGGAATCCCTCCCCCGCCGTTCGCCGCGTCCTGCGCCTCCTTCCTGAAACCACTCCCATTTCCCTTTGGTCAGATTTGGACTACGGGGGTTTCAACATTTTGAGTCAACTGCGCCGCTTCGTTTGCGAACAAGTCCAACCCTATTTGATGGACATTGATACACTCGAATCCAACATTCCCCGTGCGCGTCCGCTTACAACCTCTGACCGAACCAACCTCAAACGGCTACTTCTGCGACCCGAATTGCACGATGTTCGCCATGTCATTGAATATCTGCTTAAACGTGGACTAAAACTGGAGCAGGAAGGTGTAGAGAATTTCTGAAAAATTTTCGTTAGGAACAAAAAGAGAATTGCAAGTCAGCGTAAGCGTAATGCCTAATTCGGCGTACATTATAATCACTCAATGTCCAACGACCTCCTTGACCACGCCATGCACGAACGCCTGAAAAGCGAAGCGCCGCTTGCCGCGCGGACGCTTCGCGGTCCGCGCACCCTGGATGAATACATTGGGCAGGAACATATTGTAGGTGAAGGCAAACTTCTGCGCCGCGCTATCGAAGCTGACAAGCTTTTTTAGTCATTATTTTGTAGGGACCTCTAGGCACAGGCAAGACCACACTGGCGCAAGTCATCGCCAACACCACCAAGAGTCACTTCACCACCATTTCGGCGATCCTTGCAGGCAAAGCGGATTTGCGAGTCTTCATCGACGAGTCGCTTGAACGCAGGCGGTTGCACAATATCCGCACAATTCTTTTTGTAAAGCATGTTCTTGAAACGTTTACGCAAATTGAGGTAGGACATCTTCGTTTAGTATTGCACAAATCCGCAATCGCATTGCTTATTTGTGCAATACGTACTATAATGGCGTATGTAAGCCCCTATTTTCAGCATACGGAGCCCTTTAATGATCGAAAGAACTCTTACCCTCAAAATCATCGCTTTGGCGCAAAAATTTCAAGTCATCACGCTCACCGGTCCCCGTCAGTCTGGTAAGACCACCCTAGTTAAAGCCGCTTTTCCCGCTTTACCTTACGTCTCATTGGAAGAACCAGATATCCGCCAAATCGCGCTCAATGATCCGCGTGGGTTCCTTTCCAATTATCCCGCAGGCGCGATTTTGGATGAAGTTCAAAACACACCCGACCTGTTTTCCTACATCCAAAAAATTGTTGATGAGAACCGCCAGGTTCAATTCATCCTGACTGGCTCGTCGAACTTCCTTCTGATGGAGAAAATTAGCCAGACGCTGGCGGGACGAACTGCGATTCTGCACCTGCTTCCGTTTTCCTTTGAAGAACTAGAACCTGGCTCAGCGCAATATGAAAGCGTAATTTTCAAAGGTCAATATCCCCGCATTTATGACCGCTCCATCGCTCCCACTGATTTTTATCCCGCCTACATTCAGACTTACATCGAAAAGGATGTGCGTCTGATGAAAAATATCGCGGATATCAACGCCTTCGTCCAGTTCACCCAACTGTGCGCCGGGCGCGTGGGTCAACTGCTTAATTATACGGGGCTGGCGAACGACGCAGGAATCAGCCCGAACACGGCGAAAGCCTGGCTCTCTATTTTGGAGAGTTCCTACATCCTGTATCGGTTACAACCTTTTCACCGGAATTTCAACAAGCGGCTAGTTAAATCGTCTAAACTCTATTTTTACGATACAGGCATCGCTTGTTCACTACTTGGCATCCACGACGAAAATCAAGTCAACTTGCATTACATGAAAGGCGCACTCTTTGAGAATCTGATTATCAACGAATTTATCAAGCACAATTTCAATCGCGGCGAATATCGCCAGCCGTACTTTTGGCAGGATAGTCGCGGCAAAGAGATTGACTGTCTGCTGGTGGACGGTGAAAAAATCGTGCCGATTGAGATTAAATCTGGTAAAACGATTTCCAATAGTTACTTTGATAATCTCGAATATTGGCGCCAACTTACCGCTGCGCCTAAAGAACAAGGTTATGTGGTCTATGGCGGTGATCAGTCCCTGCAGACAAGCACAGGCTCGTTTGTCAGTTGGCGGGAATTAAACCGCATCCCGAGTTAAGATGTCATTACGGAGTGCAATTCAGATTGTGCAAGTACAAATAGAAAGAATTGGAAATACCCACAGGGAGGTATATTAAATATGCCAACCGCCAACCCCAAACAACACACGCTTGACCTTCTCCGCACCATGCTCGGCACACACGCGGACTTTCGCCCGGGTCAATGGGATGCAATTGAAGCAGTTGCCATCCATAAAAAACGCGCGTTGGTCGTTCAGCGCACAGGATGGGGGAAAAGTCTTGTTTATTTTCTCGCGATAAAACTTCTCCGCGAACAAGGCGCGGGACCAACACTTCTCATCAGCCCGCTGCTCTCGCTCATGCGGAATCAAATCGAGATGGCAAAACGCATCGGTATCCGCGCCCATACTATCCACAGCGCCAACCGAGAAGAATGGGACCTGGCTGAAATAGCATTGAAGGAAAACACCTGTGACGCACTTCTCATTTCGCCAGAACGATTGAACAACGAACGATTTCTGCAATCCGTTTTGCCTGGCATGACAGGCAGCATCGGGTTATTCGTCGTGGACGAAGCGCACTGTATCTCCGATTGGGGACATGATTTCCGCCCAGATTATCGCCGCATCACTCGCATCCTGAATATGCTTCCGAAAAGCGCGCCCGTGTTGGGGACAACTGCCACTGCCAACAATCGTGTTGTCGCGGATGTTCAATCTCAACTCGGCGCGGACTTGCTAGTTCTGCGCGGCACACTCACACGCGAGTCCTTGCGACTGCAAAACATCACCCTCGCCAATCAAAGCGAACGTCTTGCATGGCTGGTGGAAAACCTGCCCAAGTTACCTGGCAGTGGAATCATCTATTGCCTCACCGTTCCCGACACAGAGCGCGTCACAGGCTGGCTCAAGAAAAAAGGCTTCTCCGCCGAAGCCTATCACGCCGAAAGCCCCGACCGCCCTGCCCTCGAACAAGCCTTTCTCAACAACGAAGTTAAAATCCTTGTTGCCACCGTCGCCCTCGGCATGGGATTTGATAAACCCGACATCGGTTTCGTGATTCACTTTCAGCGTCCTGGTTCTGTCGTGGCGTATTATCAGCAAGTCGGGCGCGCGGGTCGCGCAGTGGAACGCGCCTACGGCATCCTGCTCAGCGGCGTGGAGGATGATGAAATTCAGGATTATTTCATTCAGTCCGCATTTCCCAGCATTGAAACGATGAATCAAATCCTCGCCACGCTTGCCAAAACGGAAGGGCTGCCCATCAATGACATTCTGGCGCGCGTCAACGTCAGCCGCAGTATGCTCGACAAGGCGCTCAAACTTCTCGAGGTGGATGGCGCAATCGGCACAGCCTTCGAGAATCGCAAGACGGTTTATTTCCGCACACCCAACGCCTGGCATCCAGACATCGAGCGCGTCGAGCATGTCACCCAACTGCGCCGCGCCGAACAATCTCAAATGCAAAACTACATGGTGCACACGGACTGCCTCATGGAGTTTCTACAACGTGCCCTCGACGACGCCCATCCACAACCTTGCGGGCGTTGCGCCAATTGTCGCGGCAAAGGTCTGCCGAAAGCCGTTTCTCACGAACTGGTTATCGAAGCCGAAGCCCACCTCAAAGGCGCGACCATTCCCATCGCGCCGCGCCACATGCTCCCCGCTGGAATTTTCCCCGACCACAAACGTAAAATTCCGCCCGAACTTCTCAACGAAACGGGTCGCTCTTTATGTTATTATGGCGATACGGGTTGGGGCACGCTGGTGCGTTCGGGCAAGTACGAGCAAAATCATTTTTCGGATGAATTGGTGGAAGCCGCCGCGCATTTAATAGATGAGTGGAAGCCCGAGCCTTTCCCTGTTTGGATGACAGCGATTCCGTCCCGACGACACCCTGAGTTGGTTCGTCGCTTCGCCGAGCGTTTATCCACCCGAATCAGAATCCCGTTTCAGCCCGTCCTCGTCCGCATCTCAGACGCCCCGCAACAAAAGGCCATGCAGAACAGTTCCATGCAAGCCAACAACGTCTTCAACACAATCGGCATTTCAGGCGACATTCCAAACACGCCTGTCCTGTTGGTAGATGACATCCTCGACTCAGGCTGGACGTTGAGCATGGCAGGCTGGCTCCTCCGCTCACACGGCTGCAGGCAAGTTTTCCCATTCACCCTCGCCCAAGCGACAGCAAGAAATACGTAGATAACGCAACACGAGAAACCTCATGCCCCTCACCCACGACTCCCAATCCCTCCTTTTACTCTGCTCCCATCTCGGACTTCCCTCCGACCCTGAATTCTCCCCGCTTACCTTGCGCGAATGGAATCCGCTCGCCCGCAAATTGCAAGCCGCCTCGCTTCGACCTTCCGATTTGCTGGCTTTCTCCCAATCAGATTTACAAACTAAACTCGATCTCCCCACGGAACACGCAACACGCATCACACATTTACTGGAACGCAGCGGCACACTGGCAATCGCCCTCGAACGACTTAACAACCTCGGCATTTTCGTTCTCACTCGCGCCGACAAAGATTACCCCGAACGCTATCGCCAGCGATTAAAAGATTCTGCGCCCGCTGTTTTATTCTACGCAGGTGAAAAGGCTTTGCTCGGGCAACCTGGAATCGCAGTGGTCGGCTCGCGTCATTTGGATGAAGCGGGACAGGAGTGCGCCAAATTTGTGGGCAACGCCTGCGGACTTTCAGGACAAGTCTTGTATTCGGGCGGCGCAAAAGGTGTGGACACTCTCAGCATGGAATCCGCTTTGGAGGCGTGCGGAACAGCTGTCAGCGTGCTGGCAGATAGTTTGGAAAGAACAGTCCGAAGTCAGAAAGAGGCGTTAAGTCGGGGCGATTTATGTCTGGTCACACCCTACAGTCCCAGCGCAGGATTCTCCGTCGGCGCGGCAATGGGGCGTAATCGTCTCATTTACACGCTGGCAGATTACGCCATCGTCGTCGCCTCTGACGCTGAAACGGGCGGGACGTGGGCAGGCGCAACTGAAGCGTTGAAAAATAACTGGCTCCCCGTTTTTGTGTTGGAGCACGAGCAAATGCCTGATGGAAATAAATTGTTATTGCAAAAAGGGGCGCTGGCATTCCCTCATCCGTTCAGAGATAAGCCTGTCAAACTGCCTGAGTGGATGAATGAAAAAGCCGCGAGCCTTCCGCCAAAACCTAATCAGCCGAGTCTATTTTAAATGCCCACCTACCCCGAGTATGTTTACCAAACCTTAGCCCGCGCTCGCGATGTCGGTCAATGGTATTGCGGACAATCTGATGCCGCAGCATTGTGCTTTGATATATTGGCGTTATTCCCTGATTGCAAAGAAGCTCAGGAACTTGTTTACAAACTCTTTTGCGATGAGTGGATGATTTACGATAATCGCGTCGCTATTCAGCAGAATATTGACGAATGGGATGATCGTCCGTGGCAGCAGCGGCGCAGGCTGGCGTTGTCGTATCGATTCATGAGTCGCTGGGCTGGGAAGTATGAGATGATACATGATAAGGGCGGTCCCAAAGATGTGCGGAAGATTCTCGAAGACGGCAAAATGGAATTGCTCGGCGCGTATTGTCTGGGTGATGAGGAATGCACCAATTACGCATGGACAATATTTGCTGAGGCGTTGAAGAAAGCTAAAGATCCGCAAAAGACATTGTTTTGGATCGGGTGGCAATACGCCGACCTTGGATTTTTCGCCGATGCGGCAGAGGCATTAGGCGAGTTATGCTCACGCTTTGACGACGCGGCTGCGAGAAGATTACTTGCCGAGGTTGTCTGGTGGCGCGACAACGCTTATCGCATTCCATGGGTTCCGCCCACAGGAGACGGTTCACGCTATGACCACATAATGGATTTTATTGACCCCAGTGCGCCAAAAACAAATGACTATGTTCGCGAAGCCCGAAATGAAAATCAAAAGGAACGCATCGCGCCGTATCGTCCGAGCATTGATAAAAAACTGGCGAGCCTTTTTTCAACGGTCATTTCGCATGAGGATGAAAAGCCTGCCACATCCATCCTGGATTGGAGTTTTCTCGGCGCAGATGATGGTCAACCTGGCGAACCTGCCGATTGGGTGAAGAAACAAATCCGCATGTATGAAAAGTGGAAGGATGAATTTCATACAGAAATGCTCGAAGATTTAAAACGCACGTACAAATGGACTCGCAACATCCCGCCGCCATCCACGCCGAAGAGATATGATCCCAATGAACCGCCATTTAATCCCAGTGAAATTCTCGGCAACACTGACACTGAATGGGATGATGATTTTGGCTAAGATATATAAGAAATAAAACAGAAAAACCATGCAGATGAAGATAAAAGCATCTATAAAATAACTGCAATCAGCCCAGCGAGGCATATATCATGTATACGGGTATAAATTCCGCCCTACACCACTACATACCACAGCATAGCCCCCAGATATGGGATGAAGCTTCAAAAACACGGATGAATTTCTCTATATTGCGGAATACTTGTTTACGGGTATTCGACTCACATCCCATAAACGATCATGCCCACAAACTCCCCTGCTTTTAGCCGGGGAATTTGTTTTTAACACAACAAGGCGACTCGCCTTCGAGCCACCGACAAGGGGAAATTTTTTTGTTATTTTCAGAACTGGCTTAAATGGATGGAATCGTCAACTTCCTGTATTTACCCCAGAAAGTCTGTACGAAACTTTAAATGGATCGCACGGTTCTCATCAATTCTCACCTCCACTAAAACTCTATCCACAATCTGCTTTTTCAACAGAAACATCTGATGCCTCTCCTCTGAGGTTTGAGGGTCGGCATTGATCAATTCATCCATCTCCGACTGCAATTCAGCTACATACTTCTTTATCTGTTCTCCTGAGTCAAGTTTTGTAAAATCATCCTTTGCCCGTTCGATGGTTGTCAACCTGCGCTGCACTCCTTTTTCCTTGTCATAAAGTGCGCTGATCTGTGGAGTGAATTCTTCATCAGGCATCCGTTCTTTACGAGCCTTGGTGATGAATTCCTGACGTTCAGTATTTAGCTTTTTCATTTCCCTTGTAGTTGAAGTTCATCCTGTTGCATCTGCTGACAGTCCCGTTGCATTTGAGCTACCTTTTCCCTGGCTTGAGCCAGCAGGTAACCAGGATCGATAATGAACTGAGAGATTTTCTCCCAGACTTGCGCTTCTGCTTGTTTCGCGCTGACCGTCTTGGGACAGGTGGAAGCTCTTAATTCCCTATGTGGTTGTGGGCAGAAATAGGTTCCAATAGGAGTCTTGCGCTCGATCCATTCCCCTTTTCGACTACGACGATGGGCTGCGGTCCTTGCTTGCCAGGTCAAGTTACATGAGCATTTCAGATGCCCAGAAAGCAAATAGTCGTGGCGGATGTGTTGAGGGGAATTGGTTTTATTTTTTTTCCGTTGAATTCTGAATAGCTCATAGGTGGGAGCGTCGATAATCGGTTCAACCAAGATTTGATAGGTTTCGCCATCTCGGGATTGCTCCTTATAACCATAGGCATACTCCCTAGCAGATTCCAAAATTCCTTGAATGCTGGAGCGAGCCCATTGTATATGTCGTGGTGTGCTGCTCCCCTTCTGCAGAGCGTTACCGACAATCAGTCTTTCTCTAATCTGTAATAGTGTAACCCCTTGGTTGTACCACTCAAAGATCTTCCGTACCCAACCTGCCTCTTCCTCCTCCACAATATGGATTTTTTCTCCTATGCGAAGATAACCATAACGGTCTTGACCCGTGTTTGCCTTCCCTGCTTTCAACCGCGCTTTGACGCCCATCCCCATCCGTTCCTTCATTCCATCCAATTCCATCTGGGCCGCCCAGGCGCGGATAGGTGTAATCTTGGGATCAAAATTTTCCTTTGCCAGCATGATTTCGATCTTATAGTCCTGAACAGTTTCCAAGACTGTCAACATGGAGCGGAGTCCCCGATAAAGCCTGTCTTCACGCCAGGCGAGGATAACATCGAATTCATCTCTGGTGGCGTTTCTTAGCATTGCCTGCAAGGCTGGACAATCTGAACGACTGCCTGATGGTTCAACCAGTTTGTTTCCCACCCGATATTTTTCCACGTCGCGATAAACACGAACAACTGTCAATCCTTTTTCTTCAGCCATGCGCCGGCAATCCGCTTCCTGTTCAGCCGGACTGGATTTTTCACCTTGGGTTTCAGATGAGGTGCGGATGTAGATCACTGCTCTACGAACCATTTTGGTCTCCTGTTTTTTGTTATTGCGAGAGAATAAGCAATATTCCCATCATGTAAAGAATGAGCTGACAGGTTACCTGCCAGCTCACAATATAACGGAAAGTCAAATGGGGTGTATGAACCGTGTCGGTAAGAAATTATGGGAAGGAAATAAACAACATCTTATTGTCTTACAGGTCAGCGAGTGTTAATTGCACAGTTTTATAATTCTGGGACAATTCGATTTCGTATCCAAGCGCCTTATAACTGGCTCGCCGTTTACCGTGCATTCTCGCTAAGACAGGCACCTCAAAATCCACATAATCATAGATGATTACTTCTTTCTTGGTCGCGTTCAAGCGGTGCAAACGACCGGCGTATTGGGTTAGCGTGCCACGCCAGGAAATTGGTAAGGCCAAGAACAAAGTGTCCAAGCGTTCGTCATCAAAGCCTTCTCCCAGATAGCGCCCTGTTGCTAAAATCACACGCGATTGATTGGCAGGCAGGTTGGCAATTTGTTCCGTCAGTAGCTTACGTTGCTTCTTACCCATGCCTCCTTTCATCACAAAGACATGCGCAACTCGTTTGACCAGTAACTCTGTCAACGTTTCCAAATGTTCCCGGCGCTCGGTAAGTAGCACAGGAAAACGATTTGCCTGAACCGCAGTAATCGCATCCTCAACGATCATCTGGTTTCGTTCATCATCCTTTTCCAAAGATGAGTACACATCCTGAATGGATTGGGCGGCGATATTTTGAAGATGAAGTGGTAACTGGAACTTTGTTGGGCGAACGATAACTTTATGATCAAAGGGACGCTTATCTGCCTAGTCACGATCATTCACTCTGTACGCACCGGGCCGCATTGCATAAAAATTATCGGCTGGTGTCCATCTTTGCGCGTCACAGTCGCCGACAAACCAGTTACATATTTAGCCTTGCTTTGGCGAACCACTTGCTCAAAGCTGACCGCAGAAATGTGGTGGCACTCGTCAATAATCAGGTAACCGTAATTGCCAATCATGTCACTGACAACCCCTTTTTGGCTCAAGCTATGGATCATGGCTACATCGAGATTTCCGTTAGGTTTGTGCCTACCACCGCCAAATTGACCAATGTCTTTGGGTGAGATACCAAGAAACTGGCTCAAGGCCTGGACCCACTGATCAAGTAACTGGCGGCGATGCACAACCACCAGCGTGTTTACCTGACGTTGTGCAATCAAATAAGCCGCTACGACAGTTTTACCAAAAGCGGTTGAGGCTGCCAGCACGCCCGTTTCATGTTGCAACAAGCTGTCAGCGGCTTGCTGCTGTTCACCGCGTAAAGCACCTTGAAATTGAACATCTAAACGAGTGCCAGCATAACGTTCATCCGTTAGGTTCGTCTTAATCTGCAACAATTCGAGCAGAATGGTGAGTTCATCCATACAGCCGCGTGGCAGCCCAAGATGTTTGGGGAAATCCTCACAGCAACTGATGATGCGAGGTTTGCCGTACGTGGAAAGTCGCATCCCTTGCGCCTGGTAAAAGTCAGGGTTTTGAAAAGCTGCCAGCCGAATCAGGCGATTCCGCAAAGAAGGCGTCAAATCTGCCTTGGGAATATAAGTTTGGTTCCCAATCACCAGTTCGATCTGCTCAGGCAGCGGCCCAATCACTGGTGGGTCTTTGTGTTTTCTGGATGGTGATGCAGCCCAGGGACGGTCACCATCTTCATCCGTTACCGGGAGACGGATACCCAACAATTCATCTAACTTTTCGGAATGCTTAACCACGGCTTGCACATCTGCCTGGGTCATTCGTCGCTGGGTAGCAAGGAAAGACCATTGATCTTCATACGGAGCGAACTGCTCGTTTACAAAGACACTGTTGTTGTTCTCGCGTGGTTTCTTTTGTAACGGTAAGGCTATCAGGTTGCCGAACCCGCCTTTGGGAAGCGTGTCCTGGCTAGGAAAGAAACGGTCGTAGGAGTCCAGCCCAATCTCAGGCCGGCGCTCCATTGTTTGCGACAGCAGGAAAGTACCCATCTGGCGTGCCCGGGCTGCTAGAACAGGTTCGGCAAAGAATATCCAAACGTGACCCCCATTGCCAGAGCGTGATCGCTCGACGGCTGCAGGGACATTAAACAACGAACAGGTTTCCAGGAAGGTGCGAACATCTTGCTGCCAGGATGCTTTGTCGAAGTCCGTCGCCAAGAACCAACAGGTCTCATCCGGCAACATGGGATAAACGCCAATCGTAAAATTACGCCCCGCTCTATCTTGGGGATCGAAGCCTTGTAAGTGGTTGCGCACCACCATGTCGGTGACCGGAAGAAATTTACGGTGTTCGCAATCTTCACAGCGAATTTTGGGCTTTTCACAAATCCCGCGAACCCATTCATTTTGGCAAACCGGCTGGTAACCTTGCTTGCCAGTTTTCAGGCTTTCAAAGCGTCGGGGATAAATATCCTCGCGCCCGCGAAACAGACTGCGAAAGAGGGCAATCTTCTCATCCTGGGATGAGTGATTTGTGACAGTTGGCTTATCATTGAAGTCGAGCGGGATTGATGGTTGAAGCAAAGCTGCTTTTTCATGTTGCAACTCTGCAGCTCGCGATAACAATGTAGTCCGGCTACTGTCCAACTCTACCAGTTCTGCTTCAATTGCGGCGATCAAGCGATTGATTTCATCCAAGGTTTTCATAAGTGTATCTTGCAAGAACAACCGTTCGTATGGCTTATTCCTGAACGTTGTCCATCACGCTAAAGATTTCATCGGCACGATAGATTTGGTTGCGGGCGTTCCCAGTGACTTCACGCAAAATACCTGCCTTGGCAAGTTTCTCAATATATTGTCTGGCGGTCTTGAATGGCATACCTACGCTTTCTGCCAGTTGTTTAGCGGAAAGAATGGGCCGAGCAAACAGGAAGTCTAACACTGCCCCCATGCGCTCCGAGTTTCGGTCAGATTTCACCAGCGGTTCGTATTTTGTACGAATTGCTTCCAATCGTTGCATACGCACCAAGCTATCCTGTGCCTGTGAACTGACTCCGCGCAGGAAAAAGCGCAGCCAAACATCCCAGTCACCGCGTTGAGATACAGCTAGGAGATGGTCATAATATTCCTGGCGATAACGTTCGAAGTAAACGCTCAGGTTAAGCAATGGCTGAGACAGGATATTCCATTCAGTAAAAAGCAAAGCCATAAGCAGGCGTCCCACCCGGCCATTGCCATCTAGAAATGGATGAAGGGCCTCGAACTGGTAATGAATCATCGCCGCCCGCGCCAAAACTGGTACGTCAGTGCCTGTATGGATGAACTTCTCCAAATCACCCAATGCTTGGTTCATCTCATCAACTGGCGGGGGAACATAAGCGGCAGTCATAATCGTACTGCCGGCCGGCCCAATCCAGTTTTGGGTGAGTCGAAATTCACCTGGAGTCAGGTTTCCACCACGCATACCCTGCATCAATTTCCCACGGATTTCACGGATCAATCGAAGACTAATCGGTAAAGTTTTCAATCGTTCCATCCCATAATCCAGAGCTGTGACGTAATTATGAACTTCACGCAAGTCATCTCCTGACTCGAGAAAGGATAACTGGGTAGATTCATAAGTGTAGAGCTCTGCCAGTGTCGCGCGCGTGCCCTCGATGCGTGAAGAAAGCACCGCTTCGCGACGCATAAAAGGTTGAATCAGTAAGCGTGGAAAGGGAAACGCGCCTGCCAGCGCGGCCAAACGGCTTAGATCACGTTCCGCTTCAGACAATGCGGAAATCAATGGCAAAGACCAGACCAAGTTGGGCGGCAGAGGCGCTGGCATAAAAGCATGGTAACCATTTTGAGTTAGGATAACTTGTCCAGCTTCGGGAGAACGAAAATCATTAGGATTCATTGCACTATATCCAAGGGATGTATAAATAACTTGATTTATAATAACACTTAAGCCAATATATGTAAATTGCAGCACTTTTTATTTACACTTTGAGGTTACAGTGCCACTATAATCGTGCGACGCGGTATAATGCGGACATCTCATTTTTGGAACGCACTATGTCATCCATCCCACGAATTTCAAAATCAATTATTGCCCACTGGACAGACAATGTTTACTTCCAGCGAGGACAAAAATATTATGAACAAGGAGCCATCTACGAACAACGGATTCAGGGGATGACGATCAAATCCAAATGCTCAGGGTCGCAAGCCCCCTTTTATCGCCAGGAAGTTTTATTTGACAACAAGGGAATTAAATCCGCAGAATGTTCCTGCCCCGTAGGGGATGGTGGACATTGCAAACATACTGTCGCGTTATTGCTAACCTGGATGAACGATTCCAACTCTTTCCAGGAAGTTGAAGAGATTGACGCCATCCTCGAAAAACTTTCCAAACCCGAGTTGATCGCCCTCATTAAGCAAATGATCGAACAGGAACCAGACTTGGAATCCCTACTTGAACTTCCTCTTGCGGGAGGAGAAAACAAACCGCTAAATATAAAAGCCATTCGCCGACAGGCAGAACAAGCCTTTCAAGGCGCAGACTTTGAATGGGGGTATGCGCGTGAAATCAAACGGGATTTGAATCCGCTTTTGAAACTCGCAGCAGGTTATTTGTTCCGCGATGACGCGGAAAATTCCGCTTCGATATATATGGCTATCATTGAGACCATCATGGATCACGAAAATGAGGCTCTTGGAGATGAAGAGGGAGAATTGTTGGGAGTTATCCATGATTGCGCCGAAGCGCTTGGTAATTGCCTATCCCAAACCAAGGACTCAAAAAAGCGACTTGAGATTCTACAAATCCTATTCAGCGCATACCAGTGGGACACGATAAAAATAGGCGGTGTTGGCGCGGCAGATTGCGTACCAGAAATCCTTACATCAAAAACCATCCCCAAAGAACGACTGGAAATCGCAAAATGGACGCGCAAAATTCTCCCGAAAGGAAACAGTTGGAGCAATGGCTATCATCGCGAAACTCTTGGCAGGCTTCTGCTTGATCTCGAATCAGACATTCTTGATGATGAGTCCTATTTGAAGCTTTGCCGTGAAACAGGACGTTTGAATGATCTAATTGAACGTCTGCTCAAACTCAAAAGAATTAAAGAAGCTGAAGATGCAGCCAGAGCCGGAGAGGATTACCCTTTGTTCAAGACACTTGAGATTTTTATAACTCATGGGCAAGCCTCGCTCGCCGAAAAACTTGTGACCGAAAGACTGAAAACTATCAAAGATGACCGCTTGGTAGATTGGCTTGCAAACAGGCTCAAAGAACGCGGGGATTTGGCAGGTTCATTGGAATTGGAAGAAAGACTATTCTGGAAATATCCCAACATCGAGAAATATAAGAAACTTCGCAAACTGGCGAAGCAACTTAATTGTTGGGAAAATTTACGAAGTCATATCATCCATGAACTTGAAGGCAAAAAAGATTTTGATTTCCTTGTCAGTCTTTACCTCCTTGAAAAGGACGCGGGGAATGCACTTGCAACGCTTGAAAAATTGCCAGAACGCTGGGGAGACCATTCCCTGCATATTGAAGTGGCTCAAGCGGCAAAGAAACAATATCCCCAGGAATCCATTCGGCTGTTTACAAAAGAAGCAGAGCGCTTTATTAATTACCGTGACCGAGGCAATTATTCGCAAGCCGCACTTTGTTTGCGTGAAATACGCGACATCTATCGCCAGTTGAACGAAATACAATCATGGGACAAACTCATAGGAAAAATACGCGAACGTTTTCGCAAACTTCCCGCATTTCAAGATGAATTGAACCAACTCAAACTATGACAATGCAATTTCAACCTAATCAGCCGAATCTATTTTAAATGTCCACCCATCCCGATTATGTCCGTCAAGTATTAGACCGCGCGCGTGATATCGGTCAATGGTATTGCGGACAGTCTGATGCGGCGGCTTTGTGCTTTGATGTATTGGCGTTGTTCCCTGATTGC
>JANMSY010000114.1:0-4103 GCA_031389865.1 Anaerolineales bacterium
GAGGGACGTCTTTTGGGTATTTCTGTGTTGCAGTTGAACCAAACAATTGATTCCGGCCATTTCGTTGACAGCGTCTTTTGCAGACGGTAGAATAACTTCATATAATCTACGCAAGGATGGCCATGATGTTAAGAGAGTTCAGGGAATTTGCCATGCGCGGCAATGTGCTCGACCTGGCGGTTGCCGTGATCATCGGCGGCGCCTTTGGTGCGATCATTACTTCACTCGTCAACGATATTTTGATGCCATTGATCGGGCTTGCCCTGGGCGGTGTGGATTTAAGCGCCCTGGCAGTGGTTGTGCGGGATGCAGAAATCAGATACGGCGCGTTCATCCAGGCCGTTGTTAATTTCCTGATCATCGCCTTCGTGATCTTCATGATCATACGCACCATGAACCGCTTCAAGAAACCTCTGCCCGTCCCGGCGCCGACCACCCAGGATTGTCCGCACTGCTTCACAGCCATACCGATCAAAGCGACGCGTTGCCCGAACTGCACGTCGCAGCTCTAGAGCAGGCCATCAGCATCATGCGGGTCAAAGGACCCGCTTTTATTTTCCCTTATGGATTTCCTCGATAAACTTAACCCTCAACAAAAAAAATCGGTCACAGCCGGCAACGGGCCCGTTTTAGTGGTGGCGGGCCCGGGCTCCGGAAAGACGCGCGTGCTCACCCAGCGGATCGCATATCTCATCGCGGTCGAAGGTGTGCGGCCCTGGCAGATCCTGGCGGTCACATTTACCAACAAGGCGGCAAAGGAGATGGGTGAACGAGTCAAACGCCTGCTCCCGGACCAGGCTATTGAAGGAATCATGCTGGGTACGTTCCATTCGATCTGCGCTCGTATGCTACGCCGCGAAGCAGACAACCTGCCGATCCAGTCCAATTTTGTGATCTTCGATACCGATGACCAGGAACGGATCGTAAAAAGTGTGATCCGTGAGATGAACATCAACGAGAAATTGTATCGCCCTGCCAGTGTGCTTGGCGCGATCTCACACGCCAAGAATGAACTCATCCGGGCAGATGACTACCCCGCACAAACCTATCGCGATGAGATCGTGAAGCGTGTGTATGTTGAATACCAAAAACGCCTCGTCGCCAGCAATGCCGTGGACTTTGACGACCTGCTGATGTACACTGCCCGTCTCCTGGAAGAGAACCCCACGGTGCGCGACAAGTATGCGCAGCGCTTCCGTCATGTACTAGTGGACGAATTCCAGGATACCAATCTTGCCCAATATGCACTTGTCAAACACCTTGCTTCCTTTAATAGAAATATCTTTTGTGTAGGCGACCCCGACCAATCGATCTATGCCTGGCGCGGTGCAGACTGGCGCAATGTGCAGCGCTTCGAACAGGATTTCCCCGATGCCCAGACGATCCTGCTCGAACAGAACTATCGCTCACGCCAGACCATTCTTGACGCAGCCATGGGTGTCATCAACCGCGCTCACAACCGCAAACGCAAACAGCTCTTCACCGAGCGCGGGGCAGGCGAAAAAATCTTCTTCTATGAAGCGCCTGATGACTATTCAGAGGCGGCATTTGTCGTGGATGCCATCGCGCAGCTCGTGGCGTCACGTCAGTTCGAGCCCGGCGAGTGCGCGGTCATGTATCGTACCAATGCCATGTCACGTTTGATCGAAGAGGCCTTTTTACAGGCGCGGCTTCCCTATCGTCTGGTGGGCGCGCAACGGTTCTACGGACGGCGCGAAGTCAAGGATATGATCTCGTTCCTGCGTCTTGTGCACAATCCCGCCGATGAAGCGAGTCTTGATCGTGTCGTCAATGTTCCTGCGCGCGGCATCGGCGATAAGACTCTTACCACGTTGCACATGATCGCACGCCAAAATGGAATACAGCCGGGCTTCGTGCTCATGGATCTGGCGCGCGGCGCCGAGTCTCCTTTCTGGGGAGCATTTACAGGTCGTGCAGCTCTTTCCCTCGCCGATTTCGGCGGAATGCTGGCCAACTGGCGTACTGCAGCATTATCCATGAACACCGCCGAACTGTTCGATCGCATTGTGAAGGACCTGAATTACAAGGCATATATTGACGATGAATCAGAAGAGGGCGAAGACCGCTGGGAGAACGTGCTGGAGTTGAAGCGCCTCGCTGAGGAATATTCCACCCGCTCGCTGGATGAATTTCTGGAGAACGTTGCACTCGTCTCCGATCAGGATACCATTACGGAAGGCAACGTCCCCACACTGCTCACCCTGCATGCGGCCAAGGGGCTTGAGTTTGGAGCAGTCTTCATCGTGGGTCTGGATGACGGCATCCTGCCTCACAGTCGTTCCTTCGACCAGCCTGAATCCATGGAAGAGGAACGCCGCATCTTTTATGTGGGTATCACGCGTGCAAAAGACAGACTCTACCTCATCCGCGCCATCCAACGGGGTGGGCGCGGCGCGGCCGAGGAAACGTATCCATCACGCTTTTTGGATGACCTGCCTGCCGATCTGCTGGTTGGCAAAACCCGCACTGGACGTTCCATCCGTGGACGTGTCCCCGACACGGACTGGTCGCTTCCTTCGAGGCCTCAATCTGCCTCCGTTATCGAATCAAAATTCCGCGCCGGCACCCACGTCCGTCACCAGGTCTGGGGCGAGGGGATTGTCCTTAACACTCGAATTCAGGACGATGACGAAATCGTGGATGTGGTGTTTGAGAGCGTGGGTATCAAGAGACTCGCCGCTTCATTAGCCAACCTGACTGTCATAAAATAGAGCCACCCTTGGCTCTATTTTTTATCACGGAGAAACCATGAATATTAAAGCCCTTCCCAGGGATGCGGCGTCCATCCTGGCCTTAACGTGGAACGACTACGAGCCATATTACATGGACCTGGAATCATGCCCATTGAACGCTGAAAATATTGAAGGCTGGCTTAATGATTGGTCTACGCTCGCTGCGACAGCGGACGAACAGTACTGGCGGCTCTACATTGCAACCACCGTAAATACGGCAGATCAAACTGTTGAGGATCAATTCAACAAGTACATTGAAGAAATACAACCAGCCGTCAAGACCGCTGAACAGAAATTGAAGGACAAATTAATTGACAGTGGTTTTTCCCCGAAGAGTTTTGAGACGGCTTTGCGCATGATGCGGGCAGAGACAGAAATTTTTACGGAAGAGAATCTGCCTTTATTGGCGGAGGAGCAGAAACTCGTCACTGAATACAACAAGCTGATCGGTTCGCTTACTGTAGTGTGGGATGGTGAAGAACGGACCATGGCACAAATGTTTCCACTCTTAATGGACAGGGATCGTTCCGTACGCCAGCGCGCCTGGGAGACCCGCTTTGCGCGTATCCTGGAAGAGCGCCAGTCTATTAACGAGGTATGGGAAAAGTTCGTCCCTTTGCGCATGAAGATTGCCGAAAACGCCGATATGCCTGATTACCGTGCGTACACGTGGAAACAAAAATTTCGCTTTGATTATTCCCCCGAGGATTGCAAATCCTTTCACGCAGCGATTGAGCAGGTGGTCGTCCCGGCCGCGCAGCGAGCCTATGAAAGACGCAGGCTACATTTGGGAATCGATTCGGTGCGGCCCTGGGACAGGGAGGTTAATCCATATGGCGATACCGCGGTCAAGCCCTATGAATCCATCGATGAATTTAAATCAAAGTCACGCGCCATCTTCGAGCAGGTGGATCCGAAATTTGGCGAATATTTCCAGACCATGATGGATGAGAATTTGCTCGACCTTGAAACACGCAGGAACAAGGCACCGGGCGCTTATAGCCTTGGCTTGCATGTGGCTCATCGTCCATTTGTTTTCATGAGCAACACCCAAACACCTGACGATGTACTAACAATTCTGCATGAAGGCGGGCATGCCTTCCATGAGTTCGAACGCGCGCATGTTCATTTTTATCAGCGTGGTGAGATCTATTTACCTGCTGAATTTGCCGAGGTTGCTTCCATGAGTATGGAACTGCTTGCATCCCCCTATGTAACCAAAGAGCGCGGCGGCTTCTACACAGATAGTGAAGCAGCTCGTGCCATGATCGATAACCTTGAAGGTATTATTAAATTCTGGCCCTATATGGCGCTGGTGGATGCATTCCAGCACTGGATTTATGAAAATCC
>JANMSY010000141.1:0-15304 GCA_031389865.1 Anaerolineales bacterium
GCCTGCAATACACATTTAACCCCATCCGGTGCATTTTTACTCAATCGAACAGCTTCTTCCTGCGCCCATCGTAGGAGGCTGGAACCAATGCCCAAATTCCAATGCTCAACGTGGACTCCGCCTCCTGTCTCAAAGATGAAGCTACTCTCCTTGTCTGCAAGATATGCGTAGCCGACAATTTTTCCCCGCCGGTTTTCAGCGACAACTTTATTACTCGTTATGGGAACATAACGTATGAGACGCACATTCCCAGCGCCGTCCACAACTGCACGCGGATAACCATCTGCATTTAACATCTCAACGACCCTGTCAGCATCGGCTGGCTTAAATTCACGAATCTTCCAATCGCTCTGTCCCATAACTTCAGCCAGATGGAATCTCATCCAATGAATAAAAGATTTGCAGCCCAAGGCTTTTAGCAACTTTGACCATCAGGTCAGCGCCTTCAGATGGTCCCCCCACGCGCAGGACTGCATCGCATTTTTCAAGCAATCGCTCTGCCACTGGATGAAATATTTCATTGAATGCTTCATCGCCAAGCTTTATTGACCCCGCCAGTTTTAGAAGCGGCAGTGCAATCCATTCTCCCAGCACAGGAATATGTCCCATTTTGAAGAGGGGAATGGCAAAAGACTCCATCACGTGGACGTTCTCTGCAATCCTGTTCGGATCATCGTTGGTCCCAGAGCGGTACGGACCTGCGATCAAGATCATCATGGGTTATTTCCCGTCCACATGTGGTTTTGCCAGCACCCACGCGGCCAGCGATTTGGCATCGAGTATTTTACCGCCTTCGAACATTTCAATGGCATTCCCGATAGGGATTTTCTCCACTTGTAGAAACTCATCATCGTCCGCCTTCAATGGGTTATGTTTTAAGTCTGTTGCCAGAAATACAGCCATAAACTCGCTGGAATATCCGGGAGCAAGGTAGAAATCCCCTATTCGTATTAATTGACCTGCTTCCATTCCCGTCTCCTCACGGATCTCTCGCGCTGCGCATTCCTCAAACGGCTCTTCACCATCGCGCGTACCTGCCGGGAGTTCGAGCAAGTCGCCACCGGTCGCATGGCGGTACTGCCGCACGAAAAGTATATTTCCATCAGCATCCACTGGAACAATGACCACTGACCCGCCATGCTCAATGATCTCATACCGGGTTTCCCGTCCATCTGGAGTTTTGAGAGTATCACGGCGTATCTTAAATGCCCGTCCCTGTAATAGTATTTCTGATCTGATGAACTCAAAAGGCATACTGTTTTTCCTTTATAAATAATGCAAATATTATAAGACAAAAGCCCAGGCGAATTTGCCTGGGCTTTTCTAACTCACAAAAATCACTAGGGTATGCTTAACCGTTGTCCGGCCGTAAGCGCTGCACCGGCTGAAAGCCCATTTGCTTGAGCAATCGCGGCTGGGTCAATATCGCCATAGTAGCATGCTATACCATAGATTGTGTCAGAGGACGAATCAACGGTATAGGTATCTGGATGACTGTGCCACATGCGGTTACCTGGGAAGGCCTTGCCGGTTTGTGGGATCGTCAGTACTTTGCCAGCATATAACGTTTGGCCGTCCACAAGTCCGTTTGCAGAGAGCAATTCATCCGGGTCCACATTAAAGCGGCGGGCAATACAGTATGGATATTCGCCATTTTGCAGGGTATAGGTACCGGGCCGGGTGCCAGGTATCGATGTAGCCCCAGGTATGGGTGTAGCTCCCGATGGCTGGCTCGTTGTAACTGCCAATGTGGCCGTTGGCGTAACTACCGCGCCTGTTGGCAATGAGATAATTGAAGTGGGAGTAATTGTCGGGTTTGTTCCACTCAGTGTGGCTGTCACTGCACCTACTACCGGAGTTCCGCTTTGTATGGCGAGTGCCGTGCCTGTTGCGAAGTTTTGCACATCAGTCATGTTTGTGGGTTGCCCCAGGGGAGTTGCGAACAAGCTATTGGGATTTATTGGCGTGTTGGTGACACTGGGTTGCTGTGAATAAGGCTGATTGCATGCGGAAGCGATGATCGCAACCAACATAAGTATTGACGCAACTAGCGCGCCTCGTTTCATACTGGTCATGGCTCTCTCCTCAATCTCGATCCAGAATTTTAATGATGGTAGCACATCCCATTTAACGCGTCAAGTTATGGGGTAGTATATTAGAGGGATTAGGGTGGACATTGGAAAATTACCAGTATTTCTGCTGCTCGCAGCTCCATTTCGCCTTGTGCTGGACCCTGAGCCTGCACCCGTTTCCAAACCTGACACAACCCTTTTCGGATTCCGTTATCCGATTCAAATGCCGTGTGAGAAAGCTTCTCTGCGTCTTCAATATCTCCCGTCAATGCCTGAGCCTCGATAAATACCAGCCATTCAAATGGATCAGCGGGTTCATATCCGAATGATATTGCTTCATTCAATAGGTTAATCACCTGCTGCCAATCACCTTTTTGACGTTCCAGTTCAGCTTTTGTATAGTAGTAACACCAGGTATGTTCAAGTTCAGAAAGGAAAGGCAGTTTCGCTGTCTGATCAGCGGATGTGATAATGAGGTCAGTGTTTGAAAGTGGAATTGCCTCCACCAAATATCCAGATTGACGCTCATACGTGACATCATCACCCCACTCGGGACTTAGCACACGCAAACAGCCGTTTTCCTGCATGTAGATTACTATGGCCTGTGATGTGGAACCATCAAAGTTGACCGTTCGCAGATAAACCTTTACTGGCTCACCGCGTTCAAACGAAGGCAGTGTCCCGCCCAATCGCTTCTCCGTATAAACTAAAGCATACGGTAGAGCAGAACGTGTATAGGCGGGGGCATAGATCCAATTGATCGGTGCCGTAAACGAAAGATCGGTCTCATAATCAACAGGCAGTTGATCGGTCATAATGAGAGTGTTTGGTTCCAGGGAAGGGATTCGCCACGCCAATTGCCAGAAGAACTCCTGCTGGTTCGTCCAATCGCGCCTGAAGATATTGGCATTGAAAAATTGTTGACCGATTCCCAGCGCGATCAATAATGCAAAAACAAAATTCTTTAAGCGGGCGTTTCTGAAAACCAGTTCCACCAGACCCATGATAAAAAGGCTTCCTCCGACCATCATGGAGATCATGAAGCGATCGTTGCTGGATTGAAGCGTCAGAGGCAGTCCGGCTGCGAAGGACGGCCATCGTCCGAATAAGATCCCTGATGTGCCAATAATGAGCGCAGAAACCGCAAATTTTTTTGTTTCCGTTCTCGATGTGTCAAGATTGTGCAAAAAGAAAAGGAAGAAAGTAAAAGAGATGCCGATGAGCAGCAGAGTTAAAAGAGAGGACGGGGCACTGATGGTTTTCGCAGTTAATACGATCACCTGAGCCCATGAGTACATCCCTGCCTTCCAAATGGCATCACCCATCGATGGGATGACCTGAGCGATCGAGAACGAATCATTTGCCACTTCAATGTCATAGGATGCATACGACCCAATGGTATAAAAATAAGCCAGCCAGGCCGCGTTTGCCAGCCAGATCACGAGATAAGGCATCCAACGCTTCAAGGCTAACTTGATACGCTCCCGGAATCCTAAAGTTTCCTCCGAAACGATCACCCAGATAAAAAGAAAACGCAGTGGTTCAAGACCAATAAAATATTCCGTGGGGAAAACACCGGCTACCAAAAATAGAAACGCAAATAAAGTATTCAAATTGAAATTTCGTGGGTTTCGGAAAGCTTTTGCGGTGAATCCAAAGGAGAGTAAATAAAAGATAAAAGGGATCCATTCCTGGTTAATGTGCGTGAATGCCACCCAATGCTGGCTGTAACCCGGAAAAACAAGGAATAATAACGACGCGACGAGCGTCTGTCGCTTATGTTCAGGCCAAACCTGCTTGAATGCGAACCAGGCTGAAAGTCCCGAAATGAAGCGAATGAGGAGTGCGAAAGCCTGCCAATAAATAGGGTCTGGTGGGAGGAGGCTGGTTGTGAGGAAGAAGATCGGTCCCAGAAATGGGCGTACGTTCGCGAAAGCAGGCAGGAACTCGGCGGGTCCCAAAAATTTCGCTATCCAGACGAAGGGCCAGTCATCCCAATAGAAGCCTGTCTGAAACAGGAACAAGCCATAAGCAATGATTGTGACTATGAAAAGGATGTGAGGAAAGCTTCGCTCGTTCAAACGATTGAAAGCCATACGGCCTATTTTAAGCCCCATTTCGTATAAAGTAGATCAGCTGTGATTTCATTTCACCGCGAATATGTTGATCGGTTGTTGTTTCCCTTTGAATACCATGGATCCCAGAGATTCAACCTCAATGTCATTCGATAGTCCTTCACTCGTATACTGCAGCACGTTGTTCGGTCTCCTTGAGCAGGCGCTGGGTTTCATCGAAGAGGCGGGCGTTTTCGAGGGCAGTTCGCAACGAGGCGGCAATGGTGGTCAGCAGACGCAATTCAGATACACCATAGGCGTTCTCGCGGTCGTGGTTTTGAATGCTAATATCGCCCAGGAAACGATCGCAGGATGAATTTGGTAGGAAATCCCGCTTAAATTTTATGATGCTGCGACAAAAGCCTTTAGATTTTCAATGGATGTTTGTGGAACAAGGTCACAGCCCGGCCAGACCGCGTCCAGGCCCGCCTCTTTCGCCTGGCGAGCTGCCTCCGTGATATGAGCTTTATCGCCCTGCCACAGCGTTGCAACAGGATCAATGTTGCCGAATAACAATGTATCTGTTAGCACCTGCCGCGACGCGGCGAGATCATTCGTCTGATCCACAGAGATCGCGTCCGCACCGGTCTGTGCGAGCAACTGCATGGACTTGTTCGTATGCCCGCACACAGATAGAACCGTCGACATTGAAAGTTGTGAAATTAATTGTTGCAGTGCAGGGAAAACGAGTTGCTCAAACTTCGCCGGTCCAATAAACCCCGGGGAACCACCCATCTCATGGATGGTAATGAAGTCCGCACCGGCCTGATGATACATATGAGCCAGGTGGGCAAGGAAAGCCGAAAGATGAGCAAGCGCCTGTTGTACTGAATCTGGCTCTTTCTTCATCTCCATGAATAGCGACTGAGGCTGGCATAGGTATAACAGTAATGTATAAGGACCGGGAATCATTCCGGAGATCACAACGCCGCTGCCAGCGTCATTCTTTAGAAGAGATATTGCTTCACATATGAGCTTCAGTCTCCCCTTTTCCAATACATCGTTGCTGGCTGCCTGCACCTCTTTCGTCGATTGAAAGACTGCGTTCTTCACCTGCGGAAACCGGAGCTCATCCTCATGAAATATTAGCTCCGCACCCAGGGCTTCGGCGGGTGCACACAGATCCAGTGGCAGCGCTGCAGAAGGCATGCCTGTTAGGCGGTAGGTGCTCGCCGCAGCTTTTGCCATCTTCTGCGCGTCATGGTGAACTTCAGAAAAGCTCAAACCCTCACTTTGTAATCCCTCAGCAGTAATGTGAATCAACCCGCTGAAGGCGGGCACTTTATCTGTTTTTTGACCGGATAATAATGAAATTATTTGTTCGCGCATTATTCACCACAAAGGAACACAAAGGGTCACAAAGGGACACTAAGAAAAACCTTTGTGACCCTTTGTGGTTAGTTGGCCTTGACTGCCCTCACAATTGCCGCAATATGTTCAGGCGTGTTCCCGCAACAACCGCTAACGACCTTTGCTCCCAGCTCCACATACTTCCTGGCATACATCGCCATGTCTTCGGGGCCCATGTCGTAGACGCCCTGCTCAGTCTCGATATCCATATGAGGAACGCCCGCGTTCGGCTTGACCCACAACGGGAAGTTGGGAACTGTCGCCGCATATTCCTGGACAACGGCTTCCATGTTTTCAAGAGTGGTCCCGCAATTTGCACCGACCAGCGTTGCACCCATTTCACAATAGCGCTTGATCACATCCTTTGGCTTGACGCCCATCATGCTGCGGGTGCCGCGGTCATAGCTGAATGAAACGACGATTGGCAGATCCGTCACGGACTTTGCTCCTTCGAAGGCCGCGGTCGTCTCTTCGAAGGAGAACATTGTCTCGATTAGCAGCAGATCCACACCGCCCTCGGCGAGAGCCCTGGCTTGTTCAGCAAACGTAGCTCGGACGTCCTGCGCTTCAAGCGGACCATACGGCTTGATCAAGGCACCGACCGGGCCCATCGAACCGGCTACCAGAACATCGGTTCGCGTGGAGGCGGCTTTGCGTGCCAGCTCCGCAGCGCGGATGTTCACTTCCGGAGTCCGATCCTGATATTTTGAGTCCTTCATGCGCATGCGCGTCCCGCCAAAAGTGCAGGTGAGAATAATATCCGAGCCTGCGTCAACGAACGATTTTTCAAGTTGGTACAGAATGTCCGGGTTATCAATGATGAGATCCTCCGGAGGGCGACCCGGCTTAAGTCCCATCTTTTGCAAATTCGAACCCGTTGCCCCGTCTGCTACAAGGATTTCCCCAGTATTCAATCGTTCAAGAAATTTGTTCATTGATTCTCCATTATTCACCACGAAGGGTCACGAAGGTACACAAAGTATTTTTTCTTTTCCTTTGTGACCCTTGGTTCCTTCGTGGTAAAGATACTTTCATTTCATAAAATTCTTTGCCATCGGATCGATAACTCGGTTCGGGATCAAATGCGCAATGTGCTCGAATGGCTCGCTCATGTGTGGAAAACTCGTCGCCAGCATAAACTGATTTTGGAATTCAGGATCGGTCGGCAATTCAAACCGTTCGATCCTGCGTGTGACCGAATCTATTTCATTTCGTTTTTCAACATTCAGCAACGCAATACGGGCGCCATCGCCCGCGGCGTTGCCCACCGCATACACATTCTCCAACGCACAATCGGGGATCAGCCCGATGAGCATGGCTTTTTCCTTATCAATATAACTTCCAAACCCGCCGGCCAGGATGATTTTATCAGGGCTTTGCAGTCCACTGCGCTTCAACAATGTACGCGCCGCTGTGAACAACGCCGCCTTCGCCAGTTGGATCTGTCTCACATCCTGTTGGGTCATGGGGATATCCCGTCCGATGGAGGTTTCCTCGGCCCAGGCAACCACATACTCCCAGCCGCTTTCCCCTTCCCGCACACGTTTTGACTCAAGCTCTTTCTTGAACCTGCCCCGGGAATCGATGATTCCAGCCCGGAACAATTCTGCCACCGAATCGATGATGGCTGAGCCGCATATTCCCTTAACGTAACCTTTGAATTCGGCGTAGTCTGTGTTCCAGCCATCCACGCCAATGACCTTATATTTCGGCTCAAGAGTTTTCTCATCGATATGGACGCGCTCGATGGCGCCCGGCGCAGCACGCATCCCATATTCCACATGCGCGCCTTCGAGCGCGGGGCCTGTGGGCGTGGATGTGCAGACCAGGCGCTTTCGATTGCCGAGAATTAATTCTGCGTTCGTGCCCACATCGATCAACAGCCAGTTCTCATCCTGCTTGTGGGGTTCTTCAGCCAGGATCATGGCGCTCGTATCTGCGCCGACGAAGGATGCAATCGTGGGTAGCACATGGATATTTCCTGATGAATTGATGTGCAATCCCAGCTCACGTGCTTTCACATCCATTGAACGGTGAATGGCAGGGACAAATGGCGCGAGCCCCAGATCCCTGGGATTCAAATTCAACAAGAGATGGTGCATGGTTGAATTGCCTACCAAAACCATCTCCAATATCTCTTCTGTTTTTATGTTTGCTTCTTTTGCCGCTTGTTTCAGTAGTTTATTCAATGTGGCGATGATGGCTTTATGAAGTTTTTCCAAACCATCCTTATGCTCAATCGAATATTGAATGCGCGACATCACATCTTCGCCGTAGACGATCTGCGGGTTCATCTCAGACTCGGCTGCAAGTAATTCACCGGTGCGCAAGTTGCATAGATAAAGTGCCACAGTTGTCGAGCCAATATCCACGGCCGCGCCATAGCTGTCCTCCACATAGCCAGCCTGGACCTCGATCACTTCCTTATCCTGCCAGACCGAGACAGTCACGTTCCACTTTGCTTCACGCATCGTGGATGCCAGTGTTCGAAGACATTGATAATCAATGGTAAGGTCGAACCAGCGCGGCAGATTCTCTTCGCCGCGGCGGACGAGTCCCATGGATGTTTCGAGTCCTTTGGCGAGTCGTTCCCAATCGGCAATGGGACGTTCAAGATTCGGCGGCGTCATCGAAACATAATATTTCCGAACCGACGGCTTGATCTCAATTGCCCGTTCACTTGCACTCTTGCGGACGATCTGTTTGTTGCCGCGGCTTTCTTCCGGAACATTGATGAGCACATCGCCCAGTACCCTGCACTGGCACGATAAGCGGACCTGTCCGATTTCCCAGCCTTTATCTTTTAATAACCTGGGCCGGCGTTCAAGGTAGGCGCGCTCTTCTCCTCCAACAGGGGAGAGGTTCTCGCGCTTGGAATCGATGTTGTACTTCTCGAAGCGGCCTTCCTCCACCAGGACCATGCACTTGCCGCAGGTCGCGTTCTCTGCACAAATCGACTCGATCTCCACGCCCAGCTCACGCGCCGCGGCACGGATAGATGTGCCTTCGTCCACTTGTCCGCGGCGGCCTGATGGTTGGAGGATCACTGTATGTTTTTGAGTCATGGAATTTTACATTTCTCATCTTTTCAGAATAAACATTAATTTTATGACCATTGACGATGGACGACAGACCATAATGCTTGATGGTCCATCGTCTATTGTCCATTTCGGCGGGGAATCTCTATTTTAGCGAACTCAGTCTCCAGCTCCGAAAGAAGCGCTTCTGCAACTTCCTCGAGCGCGCCTTCACGCTCGATCCACTCTCCACGTTTATACTGCGCGGCATAATCCGCCGTGGATGTTGCTCCATATGCCATTGCATACGCGTCGATCGCGTTCTGGATCCGCTGCGAGAGCTGTTTCTTCAGCGTGCGTCCGTCGCCTTCCACCGTAAAAGATTGCGGGATGTGTTTCCAATACATGATTCGATAACGGGCCATATTCACCTTTACTGCCTGTCTCGCACTCTTCTAAATTTTGAAATCGCTGGCGGACCAAAACCAGGTTTTCAATTGGGAATCCAGGCGGCACTCTTTAATTATATATAATTTTCCATAAGAGATGGATTTTACGGGAGGATGAGTGGATGGTCAATGGAAAAACTATTGAGCCAGCGCATTCCCCGCCAGCCAGCCCGTTGTCCATGCAGATTGAAAATTGAACCCGCCTGTGAGTCCATCAATATTCAATACTTCGCCGGCGAAGTATAAATTGTCTGCCACACGGCTTTGCATTGTTTTGAAATCAACTTCATTCAATTTCACGCCGCCACAGGTGACGAATTCCTCTTTAAATTGTCCCTTGCCTTCGATCCTGAATTCGCCCGCGGTTAATTCCTGGGCAAGCCTCTGCAGTTCCGCCTTCGAAAGATCGCCCCATTTTTTCTCGCCAAGAAAAGCAACAAGCTGCTTCCATAGCCTTGATGGGATTTGCGTGAAGGCCTGGTGCGTCAAAACCTTCTTGCGCACGTTCTCATGCCAGTCCTTATTCCTCTGCAGAATTTCCAATGCTTTCTCGAAGGTGTAATCACCAAGCCAGTTTACGATCAACTTGCCACGATATTTTTTTTCATTCAACTCGCGCGCACCCCAGGCCGAGAGTCTCAACACCGCAGGTCCGCTCAAGCCCCAATGCGTGATTAGCAACGCGCCGCGCTGAACAATGAAATCCATTTTCAGAGTAACATCCTCAACCGACACACCTTCCAGCCCATTAATTCTTTTATCCTTTACGTTAAATGTGAACAGCGACGGTACAGGTTCCTCGATCGAATGCCCAAGCGATTTGACGATCTCGCGTGTTTTGGGATCACTGCCTGTGGCGATCAACAACTTTTTGGTCTGGATGGAAAAAGATTCCCCATCTTTCTGCACCGTGAGCTTGAATCCGCCTTTCGGGCTTTTCTCAGCTGTTAACAGTCCCGCGCCAGCCTGCATCATGATCCCGGCCTTTTTCGCGCTGCCACGTAAGGATTCCACAATTGTTTCCGATGAATCGGTGATAGGAAACATGCGGCCATCGGATTCAGTTTTCAGCTTCACATCGCGTTCCTCAAACCATCTGACCGTGTCCACAGGCTGGAACCGTGAGAATGCCCCGCGCAATTCCGCTGCCCCGCGCGGATAGTAGGTGACGAGCTCCGCAGGGTCAAAGCAGGCGTGGGTCACATTGCAGCGCCCTCCACCGGAGATTAGTACTTTGCCCAGGTATGTTTTCGACCGCTCGATAATTAGCACCCGCAAACGTGGATTTAACTCCGCACACCGTATCGCAGCAAAGAATCCCGCAGGTCCGCCGCCCGCAATGACAACGTCCCAATTCGCTTGAATAAATTTCGACATAATTTATGAAGGCCTCTACTGTCATTATAAACTGACCCGGCAGGATAATTGTGGGAATGTAGGTTTTCCCCGTCGTTACAGGGTATACCAGTAAAGTCCTGAGTTTCATTTGTGCCTCCTAGATTGTTAGAACTTGTCTCAAAAATGTCATCCTGAGCGAGGCGAAGGATCTCTAATGCTGAAAGTACGAGACTCTTCGGTCGCGACGAACGCTCTCTCACGTCGTCCCGACGTCCTTCGGGAGAGTGACATGCCATTTGTGAGATGACTGGTGGTAAATTCTGATATGGCTGAATTACATACACCTCCAATGTAGCCATTAATAACCCATTTCGCAATTGGGACGCAAATTCAGCGGCTACATTAGAACCAATGGACGATCCGTAGTTGTAATTTTGACCCTGATGGATGATGTACATGATTCACTTGCTGTTTCCCCCGTCAACTGTACTACGCGGTACCTGGCCGCAAGTTTAAGATCAGAATTTATTAATCTCTCCTGCAATTTCCAAGAAAAGCTCCACCACATGAGGGTCAAACTGGCTGCCAGCCTGCACTTTTATGTATTGCAAAACCTGCGAATGGGACCAGGCAGCACGATATGGGCGGTCGGACGTCAGGGCATCAAATACATCCACCACTGCGAACAGGCGTGCAACCTGGGGTATTTGCTCAGCCTTGAAGCCATAAGGATAGCCCTTTCCATCCCAGTGCTCATGGTGATACAGCGTAATGTCGAGGGTATGCCGCGCACTAATGATCGGAACGAGGATGTTGTATCCATGCATAACATGCTGTTGCATTACCTTTCTTTCCCTGGGAGTTAGACTACCCGGTTTGAGAAGGATGGCGTCTGGTATCCCTAATTTGCCAATATCGTGTAACAACGCGCCCTGCCTGATCGAGTCCCATTGATCCGCGGGAATCTGGGCATGCTTTACCAGCCGCATGGTCAACTGGCTTACCCGTCGTGTATGTCCTTCAGTCTCGATATCTCGAAGTTCCAATGCACGTGAGAGGCCCTCGATCATCGCGTTGTATCTTGTCTGCAGTTCTTCATTGCGCTGTCTCAGATCCCTCAAAATACCGGTACGTTGAAATGCAAATGCGATCTGCTCTGCCATCTGTTCAAGGAATGCCATGTTCCATGTTTTTGCATACTGAGGTTCCCGCCAGAAGATTTCAATCACACCAGCCAGATCATTACCTCCAATGAGTGGCAGCGCCAGATAGCCGCGAAACCCTTCCTCATCCAGGCGGTTGATTGGCCGTGAATACAGGCCGGGCGTCTGCAGGTCTTCGATCCAAACTGGCAGATGTGCATCAACGTTTTTTCCTGCCAGTCCTATTTCAAAGTACAGGTTCAGCTTTGCAAGAATGGATGTGTCCAATCCATGTGTTGCGATCAACTTAAAACGCTGGGATGGCAGATGATAACCAAGCGCAGTCACGGCATCTGCCTTTAATAGACCCGCCAGAGCTTCCAGCACAATTGGCAGGGCATCATGCACGTCCAGTCTGGATCGCAATGCCCTGGTAATTTCATATTCAGACTGGTTGACCCCGCTTCCCTGTTGGTTTTCAAAAAGGGTGTCGGAGATGGTTTTGGCCAGTGCATTGATCCATGTGATGATGCGAGGTTTGAAATAATCGGTCTGGTGGCTCATTAAACCGAGCAAGCCAAGCACACGGCCCCTGTGGATCAAAGGGAATAAGGCTCCGCTAACCAGTTCCTCGTGATCCTTGAAAGTGAACACCTGCCCCTTGCTAACTACAGTTTGGGAAATTTCTTCAGAGATCTTGACGGGTATGACGCCAGTGGGGCAGTTCATTATCCAGTGAATGGAATAGTCATCGCTCACCTGACCAATCCCGGCCTGCGTAATACCCTCCTGTTCCACGCAAAACTGCAGCCATTTTTTGATGCGAGCTAGGCTGTCTTCAGAGATATCCAAAAGCGGAACATCTTCAGTCATTATGAATCTGACTAAAGAGTCTTCAGGATCGAGAAACATATTATAAGCTGGCCTGCTGTATTCCTGTGGTCAGCAGCCTCTTCGATAAATTATCATCCAGTTGCTGAATGAAATCCGGCAATGTTGACACGCGGATCGATGTGAGCAGGTTCAGAGTTTTCTCGGAAAGGAGGAATTGTTCCCCTCCAAACCCGATGTGAACTGCATGACCAGGGTCACGGAGAAGGACGGCACAAAAGCGTTGACTAATCGCTGCTGCAACCAGCAGGCGATGAATGGCGCTTATATCATCTGGAAGGTCATGGGTAACGACAGGCTGGCGGGTGAGGGGCTTTGTAAACATTAATTATCTCCTGAATTCAAAAGTGATAGGGCAGGCCGGGCACCAACGAGCATCCGGAACGCACCGACCGCCACAAATACGTCACCAACACTAAAGGCAAAACGATAAGGCATATTCTGTGGGGGAACAAAACGGTCTGCCAGCCAGGGCAGAAGAATACGTGTTTCAGGGAGCAGTATATCCTTGCTGGCACTGCTGATGCGCTCACCAATGATCAGGCCATCCAAAACGGCCTGGTTCACGAGACGAGAAGCTGCATCAACGGTCAGTGGCATAAACCCACCATTTGCCAGAATAACAGCCAGATTGCACCCCAGACCGAGCATGAATACTGGCATGCCCGGCATGCGCCGGTTCAGAATGGCAAAGAAAAGAAGCATTACCTGTGAGCACACCAGACTGAGAGACGCTAGATCATCGGTCAACAATCTGCGCGTGTACGGAAAGTAGAACGCCGCAAATTGGGGTATAAACCCCAAAGCCACCAGCCAGGTGGCTTTGAAGAAAGGAGGCTGCCAGGCTACCCCTCTCCACTTGGCGAAACCCCAACCGGCCAGGGTTCCAGTTGCGACCGCAGTTAGCAGGATCACTATCGACCAATACCGCCTACATCTTCAGGGGCGCCTGCACCAAGCACAAGCATAACCAGGGTTAATAACATCAGTGCAAATTGAAGGTGAGTCTTATTGATCTTAGTGGAGGACATAACGAAGTGATTGATTGTGTTTATCATGAGGCACCTTTTATAACATTGGATTTGGAATATCCAACTTTACCCAATCCCCGGTTACAAAGGTAGCCTCAGATTACATCCAATAATTCTTCGTAAAGATTGCTTAATTCGCTGGACGGTTGTAAACCCAGGGCTTCTTCAAGAGCCTGCTCATACTGGCGATACTGAAGAGTCATGGCAGCAGGATTATGCAGAGTCGCATAGGCCTGAATGATCAACCGGTGTGCTCCCTCCAGCAGCGGATCAGATTGCAGAGCCTGCCTGGCGGTGCTCAGGCAATCCTCTGTCCGCCCATCCTTCAGATAAAGCGCGGCAAGCTCCAGCATGGCATGGCGATAGGATTCTTGATACTTGAGTTGTTCGGGTATGGCCCATTCGGCATCCAGATTTCCCAGATAGGGACCCTTTATCAGCGTAGCTACCTGTTCCAACAGTCCGATTCGTTCTGCAGGCGCTTTCTGCTGCTGTAGGTTCCCAAATAATTCATCAACCTTTTCGCGATCCCATGAGTAGTCCATCGACTTGTTAAAGCGATAACGATCATCTTCGAATAGAATTGCGTCCTGCCCAATCGCTTTCCGGATTCGGTAGATGTTGATCTTGAATCGCATTTTCAGCCTGGCTGGTGAGATATCAGGCCAAAATACCAACGCAATCTGTTCCTTCGTCAGAGCAGTGGATTGAAGCAGGAAGAAGAACAGATCCCTCGCTTCGCGGGTCTGCCAGTTGGAAAGCCCGATAACCTGCTGGTTGTGATGTACCTCTACATCCCCAAAGGAAGTAATTTCGAGCCGGGGAACCATAGGTTGCAGTTGTTCATCTGTGTCCACCAGATTCTTATGGAGCTGTGGTAAAAATTCTCGTAAGCGTTCGGCACGCTCGAAGAACAATTTGAGGACGGGATCCCTAAGGACACCGCTCTTGTTCTTTTTTAGCCAGCGAGCTGCCCGTCCTGCATGGATCAACTGCTGTGTCGGCTTGTGCCATTCACGCTGCGCGGGCACAAACTCCTTTAGATTCCTGATGGCTGAATCGGGATGTTTTAATGACAAGGCAACATCCAGCCACAGACGCGCCGTCGTCTGCTCCATCTGATTGCCTCCCTGACCGAAAAGCTCGACTGCTTCATGCAGGACATTGATCGCCAGTTCCATTTTATTACTTTCCAGCCAGCAACAACCCATCTCAAGGTTAAATATTGCTCTTTCAAATATTCCCAGTTTGATTTGGGAAACTTCGGCCTTTTTAAGCTCCTCTACTGCCAGTACATGGTTCCCCATCAGGCGCTGGAGGCGTGCCTCACCTACAGATGCATAAAAGATATAGTGTGAGTGACCCAGATTGGTTGCCAGCGTCAGGGCTTTATCATAATGAAGATATGCAGCATCGTAGTCTGTCAGGTCTGTCAACAGATCTCCGAGGCTGATCAGAATGTTGGTCTGAATCCTTGCATAGCCGCTACGCTCGGCTGTTTTCAGCGCGTCCTCAAGTAGCGGGTAGGCCTCATCCAACCTTCCCGTCATGTGATAGAGCAGGCCCAGGTTATTAAGGAGACGTGCCTTCCATCCCGTGTTCCCAGCATTTTCCCAGGCCTTAAGTGCACTGGCATAGTATTGTGCAGTAATCTCAGGCTGGCCCAGCCGGCGATGAACAACGCCCAGTTCGGTCTCCAAAATTGGAATATTATTCTTGATACCCAGTTTCCGACACGTACTTAATGCCTTTTGCAACCACAGCAGAGCTTTTTTATTATGGCCAAGACCAAATAAAGTGAGGCCTTTGATGCGCTGCGCTTCCGCATAGGTATATTGGACATCGATGATCTTTGATCCCTTGGTTAATTTCAAAGTTTGTTCCGCATCTTTGAGCGCAA
>JANMSY010000148.1:0-6048 GCA_031389865.1 Anaerolineales bacterium
AACGAGCCGAGCGCGTCGCCCGCGTAGAACGTCACGGGGAAGGCATGGTTCGTCAGTACAGCAAGCCATTGATTTGTATCACGGAATCCCTGCCCGATACCAGCGAAATCGCTGACCGCATGCGTGAAACCATATTGATTATCTACTGAACTTGATAATCAATATCTTACTGATAGTCCAACCTATGCAAGTTTAGATGTAGGAATCGATGTTTTGATTTCAAGCGCCTTCTGAATGGTGGCGCTCAATGTGATAGTCGGCCGTTGGCGCAGATTGTTAGAGATGGAAAGCCATGTCTGCCCGTCGTTACCCTGTAGGATCAATGTGGCTGGCTCCATATCCTCTCCATACACCAGCAGAACCACCATTTGACAATCGCATTCGGCGGTCCCATGATTCGGACATGAACAATCGTGCAACCCAATCCGCGCAGCATGCAGGTCAAAGGTCTGCACGGCGCGTAAATTGGCCTTTGCCAACTGCTTTTTTGCCCATTGTAATGTTTTATCACAAGGCTGGTTAATGGATAAGAACGGGGAAATATTCATAAGCGCCTCGGGTTTGGTAGCACTATTGTAGAGCTTGCTTCCATAAATACGGAGGGCTACTTCACTTATTCATGAATAAGCAAAATTGCCTATGGCCCCGAACCACCCTCCGAAGGGTGAGGGCAAATCGCAACTTGTCATTGGGGGCATATTTATTATAATTTTGAGAAAAGAACGGTTTGATGGACTTCAACAGGGGAACAGGAAAAATAAGCCCATTTGCAAAGGGGATTATTTATGTCATAATAAACACTTCAAATGGGATGCACCATAACGATCCCCAGCGGCACAGTGACTTTTCTTTTTACCGATATCGAAGGCAGTACGAAACTGGCTCAGCAATATCCTGATGCCATGCCCGTTTTACTTGCACGCCATCATGAAATCCTTAATCAATCCATACAGCCGTATCACGGATACGTCTTTCAAATCGTCGGCGATGCTTTTTGTGCAGCCTTCCACTACCGCGAACGATGCGTTACATGCAGTCGTCAAGGCACAACAATTACTTCATCATGAGGCGTGGATGTTCGCGCCTATTAAAGTACGAATGGGGATTCATACCGGTAAGGCGGAATTTCAAGAGAACGGTGAATACCAGGGCTATCTTACGCTAAGAGAGCGTTTCCTAATTCACCACAAAGGACACAAAGAGCACAAAGGTTTGATCCTTGAAGGGAAGAATTCGTGAAAATCCGTGAAATTCGTGGCTCAAATTTGTCCGAAAGGGTGTTCAACACGGCTTAAACCGATTTTCAAAACACTCTCTAAGCCAGATTCAACGGCTGATGTCTGCCGCGCATGGTGGACAGGTGTTAGTCTCGCGTGCAGCTGCCGAGCTTGTTCATGATGAAATGCCTAACGGTGTCACGCTGCGCGATATGGGCGAAAGGCGTTTGAAGGATATGATCCGCCCGGAACTTATTTACCAGCTGGTCATCGCAAATCTTCCCAGTGATTTTCCGCCCATTAAGACCCTCGATGTTCCACACCATAATCTCCCCGCGCAAATCACCAGTTTTAGCGGACGGGAAACGGAGATGTTGCGGGAGAAAATGGATGAAAAAAAATTTGATTCGGCCTGGTCAAAGGGTCATATGATGACTATGGAGCAGGCGATTGAGCTGGCCTTGGAAATGACATCTCAATGACTTTCCCAACGGGTGACAATCGGGATTATGGGGTAAGATGAGCATCGAAAACTGCCGGCATGAATCCATTCACTGAAGAAATGTTCGTTCTGTTCGCAATCCTGGCCCTGGGCGCATGGATTGGTTACTGGTCGTGGGGTGGCGTCTCGCTTGGCACGGCGGGCGTGCTGTTCGTTGCACTCGTGTTCGGACATTTTGGCATGAGCGTCCCCAGGGAGGTGATGGATCTTGGCCTGCTGCTGTTCGTATACTCGGTGGGACTGAGCGCCGGGCCAAGTTTTTTTCGTACCTTTCGCAAAAGCGGAATACAGTTTGTGAACCTGGCATTCGTTGTGGTGGGCACGGGCGCAGTGATGACCGGGCTGCTGGCTTATCTCCTCGACCTGCCGCTCGCACTCGCGGTCGGTCTCTATGCCGGCGCGCTCACTTGCACTCCAGCCCTGGCTGCCGCCATCGATACATTCAACCGCGTGCTGCCTGAAGCTGCGCCGCTGGTATCCGTCGGCTATGGCGTAGCGTATCCCTTTAGTATGATCGCGATGGTGTTGCTGGTCCAGTTTTTGCCCAAACTGCTCAAACGGCCGGTCAAAACGGAGGAAAAACTCTGGCTCGCCGAAAAAGCCATCGAAACTCCCGGATTGCAGGCACGCCAGTTCCGGGTAACCAATACCAACATCGACGGTAAGACCGTTGCCGGACTCAACCCGCGGCGCCTGGCCCAGGTGAACATCTCACGCATCAAGCACGGCGAGAAAGTCTCCGCTGCCATGCCTGAATCAACAATCCATACGGGTGACCTGGTCATGGCCGTTGGCCCGCAGGAGGAGCTTGATAAGCTACGGATTCTGCTTGGCGAGGAAACGAACGAGCGCATGGATGTCAACGCCGGGGTATTGAGTGTGGATGTGGAAGTCATGGACGAATCACTTACCGGCAAGACCCTCGCCCAAATGCGTGTCTGGGAGCAGTTCACGCTGGTGATCACCCGCATCCGCCGTCAGGGGCTGGAAATTGTCCCGCACGGCAATGTCACTCTTGAGCGCGGCGACGGCATCCGTGTGGTAGGCGAGAAAAGCGCGGTGGAGTCCTTCGTCCGCCGTGCGCAGGGTTCGCCGCGCAAAGCCATGGAGACCAGCATGGTTCCCTACCTGATCGGGCTGCTGGCCGGCGTGCTCCTCGGACTGGTGCCGGTGCCACTGGGACAGGGACTCACGCTCAAGCTGGGAATGGCAGGAGGCGTGTTCATCACCAGCCTGCTGATCGGTCATTTTGGCAAGATTGGCCCCTTTCAGCTTTACGTACCACCCGCAGCCAGGAACCTCACCCGCGAACTGGGTTTGATGCTTTTTCTGGCCGGCGCGGGGACAAATGCGGGCGCGCATCTGGTGGCTGTTCTCCAGGATCAAGGCTGGATTCTGCTCCTGGCCGGCGCCGCGGTGACGACTCTTTCCGCCCTGGCTGGGCTTGCCGTGATGATCAAAATCTACCGCCTGAATCTGCTCACGGCCATGGGTGCACTTACTGCTGCGATGACCAATCCGCCGGCCCTGGCTGCTGCCAGCAACCAAACTGAGACTGATGTGCCCGCTCTCTCTTATGCCAGTACGTATCCAGTGGCATTGATTTTCAAGATTTTGCTGGCTCAGGCGCTGGTGGAGATCTTAAGGCGGCTGCTCTGAATCCGAAGTGACCTCAAAGCTTAACTCGTGCGGCACCCTTGTCTGCAACGCAGATGTTCGAGCGGGGGAGATACGGCCGTTTTGCCGGAGTGCCCCTTGCCAGCTTCCATCTCCATGATTCTGCTACAATCGTCCATGCTCCGATCCCAAAAAATCCATACTCTGGCATATCAGACAAAAGCCACCGACCCTAAAAGGAGTCCATCATGGCCCTGAACCTGTATCGTGACCCATCTCAACCCATCGAATCCCGTGTAACGGATCTGCTTTCACGCATGACCCTGGCGGAAAAATGCGCCCAATTGGTGGGCCCCTTTGGGCTCGATGAACCTGATGGCCAATTTTCCCTGGCGTTTGCGCGCCAGCATTTTACGAATGGCATCTCGTACGTCAACAGTCATCACCGCAATCGCAACACACGGCAGACAGTTGCCTATCTGAACGCCATGCAAAAATTTCTACGCGAGGAGACGCGCCTGGGCATTCCCGCACTGGGAATCGGAGAAGGATTACACGGTTTTATGGCGCACGAGGCCACCAGCTTCCCCCAGGCCATCGGCCTGGCAAGCGCCTGGGATATCGACCTGCATAAAAGGGTGTTCAGCGCGATCGCGCGTGAGATGCGGGCACGTGGAGCGCATTATGTCCTTTCGCCAGTATTGGACCTGGCGCGTGACCCGCGTTGGGGACGGACTGAGGAGACGTATGGCGAGGATCCATACCTGGTTTCGCGTCTGGGTGTGGCGGCTGTGCAGGGTTTACAGGGTGAACATTTTACAGGCGATGCGTCGCACGTATTGGCAACCGCCAAGCATTTTGCAGCACACGGCCAGCCTGAGGCCGGAACAAATTGCGGACCTGCAAACTACGCCGAAAGGATTCTACGCGAGGAGTTTTTTGCACCGTTTGAAGCCGTGGTACGCGAGGGCAGGATCGGCTCGGTCATGGCATCATACAACGAGATCAACGGTGTGCCTTCACATGTCAATCCCTGGCTGCTCAAAGAGGTATTACGCGACGAATGGGGTTTCGATGGATTCGTCATCTCGGACGGCTGGGGCGTGGATGATCTCTATCGTCTGCATTTCGTGGCCACGGATGAAGCCGACGCGGCTGAAAAATCCTTTACCAGCGGTGTGGATATTGAGCTGGGCCGATGCTTCCGTCACCTCGAGCAGGCTGTCCAGAATGGCCGCATCCCTGAGGAGGCGCTGAACCTGGCAGTAGCAAAAATTCTTCGCATCAAGTTCCAGCTGGGTCTGTTCGAGAATCCATTTGTGGATGAGGAGACTGCGGTTACGATCACCAACTCTGAGGAGCACAAGGCATTGGCACTCGAGGCTGCCCATAAATCGGTTGTGTTGTTGAAAAATGATCGTGGACTTTTGCCGTTGGAAAGATCTGTATTGAGTTCCCTGGCTGTGATCGGTCCCAATGCGGCACCCATCCGCCTCGGCGGCTATAGTGGGGATCCCGGTTGTGCCATCTCTGTGCTGGAGGGCATCCGTCAAAAAGTGGGTGATACCGTGGAAGTTCTTCACGCCGAAGGATGCGGGCTGACACAGTCCACGAATGACGTTGGGCAAATGTGGTTCGACGATGAAGTCCTGTCCCCGGACCCTGTCCATGATATTGCGCTGATCGCTGAAGCCGTTCGCATTGCTGAAAAAGCGGATGTGACCCTGTTGGTGTTGGGCGATAACGAGCAAACCTGCCGCGAAGGATGGTCTGTCAATCACCTGGGGGATCGGGAAAATCTGGATCTGCCCGGGCGGCAAGGTGAACTCCTGCGCGCCATCGTCGCTACGGGAAGAGACGTGGTCCTCCTGTTGATCGGGGGACGGCCAGCCAGCATTAATTTTGCGTTCGAGTACGTCCCGGCCATATTGGAGGGGTGGTATTTGGGCCAGGCGGCCGGGACAGCAGTGGCGGATGTGTTGTTTGGAGATGTCAATCCCGGTGGCAGGCTGCCCATCACTTTCCCGCGTTCAGTGGGTCAACTTCCAGCCTATTACTATCACAAGCCCTCGGCACGACGCGGATACCTGTTCGCCAGCAAGCAGCCTTTATTCCCCTTTGGGCATGGGCTGAGTTATACAACCTTTGCGTATAGCAATTTGCGGCTGAGTGCCGAGACTATCTCCGCCGATGAAGCTACCACGCTCTCGGTGGATGTGACCAATACCGGTCCGCGCACAGGGGATGAAGTGGTGCAGTTTTATGTGCATGATGTTTTGAGCGAACGAGTCACTCGTCCAGTGAAATTGCTCAAGGGATTCCAGCGCATCACGCTCCAAGCGGGGGAGACTGGCACAGTAACATTTCCGGTCGGGCGGGAACAACTTCAGTATCTGGACGAGTCCATGCAAATGGCGGTGGAACCCGGTCAATTTGAATTAATGGTGGGCGGCAGCTCGCAGACGGTGGACACGATTATGCTTGTCGTGCAGTGATGAACCAAAAGTCTCCACATATACTTCGCGTTCTATCCCGGCAGATCAAGTACCTTATTAGAATGTTCTTTTACGTAAACTTTTGAGCTTAACGTCAATAATGGATAAGAATAAAATGTCATGCTAAGGGGCGTTGGCTGCCCCGAAGCACACCGCACTTGGCGTGGGTGCAAGTGTCTCTACCAAGGCATGTCCGAGACCCTTCGGTCGCGCAAAA
>JANMSY010000171.1:0-5438 GCA_031389865.1 Anaerolineales bacterium
TAATTTGCAGGGACGTCAATTATTTCGGGTGACCAACCTGCCCGCCATTCGAGGCCGCAGCGACTGGTCAGCGGATGGACAATTTATCGTAACGTATTCTGGCGAAGCGTGGAACCGTGAAGTCTACATTCTGAATGCAGACGGCTCGAACGTGCGCCAACTGACTCCCAGCGGCGGCAATAGTCAGGGTCCCTCATTTTCGCCGGATGGCAACTGGATTGTATTTACCGCCTACTTCGACCACTACGGTGATGATCATGGGTGTGAGATCTACATCATCCGCATAGACGGGACCGACCTGCGGCGCTTAACGAATAACGACTATTGTGATTACCAGCCGCGCTGGGGACCCTGATGAGGATTGGTGACCCAATTAATAGCAAAAAGCTCACACGAATGTGTGAGCTTTTTGCTTGTGCGTACGAAACTTATGCCCAACCCTGCTTGCGAATCAGATCACTGATCATCGGGATTCTGACATCCTGACCCATATATGCCTGGTAGGCCCACCAGAGCATGATTAGGAAGAGTACGGCGCCAAAGCCGCATGTGACTGTGGACAGGATGGAAAGTATCACAGTCGCGACAAGTGATTGCACCGCATTGAATTTGATATAAGGACGGGACTTCTTGTCCTCCATGAAAAGAACAACGAGAGCAATCACTGGAATTACATAGCCAAGCGCAGCCCACAGTTTGTCATCACTGGTGACGTCCATCATAGGTTCATTAGACATAAGTTCCTCCGGAATGAATCTGGTTTGAATTTGCGTTATTTTACAACCAATTAAACTTAAAAGCAATCGTATTTCGAAATTGTAAGTACTGGTACAATGCCCTCATGCTCAAAATTGTCTTTATGGGGTCTCCAGATTTTTCATTGCCGAGTCTGCGTGCGTTGGTAAGCACATATAATGTCGTCGGTGTGGTCACCCAGCCAGACCGCGCTTCAGGACGCGGGCGCGGGCTCAAAGCGCCGCCAGTCAAAACGCTCGCGCTCGAGCTTGGCATCCCTTTGATGCAGTCTGAAAAACTGCGCCAGCCCGAAGCGATGGATCAATTACGTGCCTGGAACCCAGACCTGATTGTTGTTGCCGCGTTCGGCCAGATCCTCAGGAAGGATGTCCTGGACGTACCGCGTTATGGATGCATCAATGTCCACGCATCCTTGCTGCCGCGCTGGCGTGGAGCCGCACCTATCAACGCCGCGATCCTGCATGGGGATGAAGTAACGGGCGTCACCATCATGCAAATGGATGTGGGACTCGACACCGGCCCCATGTTGACTCAACGTTCCATCCGCCTCACGCGGCAGGATACGGCCGGTTCCGTTTTTGAGAAGTTATCCGCCCTGGGAGCGGACCTCCTGCTTGAGACGCTGCCAGTTTATGTAGCTGGAAATTTGACGCCGACTTCTCAACCTGAAGAAGGCGTAACGTACGCGCCGATGATAAAAAAGGATGAGGGTCGTTTGGATTTCACACGCCCTGCCGAAGAATTGGAACGACGAGTGCGTGCATTCAATCCGTGGCCCGGCGTGTTCATGGATTTCGATGGGACACTGTTGAAGATCCACCGGGCGCGCGTGGAAACGGGAGATGCATCAGTGGGGCAGAGGCTGATATATCAGGACCAGCCCTCCATAGGTGCCGGCGGCGGGCTGCTCATCCTTGAAGAGGTACAACCTGCGGGGAAAAAATCCATGAGCGGCAACTCCTTCCTGGCAGGCGCGCGCAACTGGGCAAAGAACTGATCACGCGCAAACCTGCTGCCAGGAAAGTTGCCACGCCAGCAACAAAAATGATAAAAAGGAAGAAAGACAGAATCCCCGCTTGTTTGGCGGGGACTTTTTGTTATAAAATGGGAAATCCAAAAGGATGACCAGACACATTGCAGCGATCAATCAGGGGATAACCAGCACTCGTTTTACTGTTTTGATCACAGGTACTGCTGCAGGGAGTGGCATTCGTCAATGGGCGCAGGTGTCCGAAAGAAGTTATACTCAGGCTGGAAGAAGGTAGTCAATCGCACGTTCGACTGGATCGAATAAATTAACTGAGTCCCTGGGTTAGGAACTATGCATCGCAATGAAATTCTTTCTTCTTTAAAAGAAAACCCCAACGTGTCGGTATTAATCATCGGTGGGGGGATCAACGGCATCGGTACCTTCCGCGATCTGGCGTTGAACGGCGTGGATGTGCTGCTTGTGGAACGCGGTGATTTTTGTTCGGGCGCGAGCTCCGCCTCATCTCATATGGCCCACGGCGGAATCCGTTATCTGGAAAACGGCGAATTCCGTCTTGTGCGCGAAGCTGTGCAGGAACGCAACCGCTTGATACAGAACGCACCCCACCTTGTGAAACCGCTTCCGACAGCCATCCCGATTTTCAAACGTTTTTCGGGTCTGCTCAATGCGCCTCTTAAGTTTCTAAGAATGTTGGATAAACCCTCCGAGCGTGGTGCCCTTGTCATCAAACTCGGTCTGATGATGTATGACGCGTATACCAGCGCGCAGGGCGGTCCACGCGTGGTGCCAAAACATCAATTCCTCTCGCGCAAAGAATCACTGTTAATATGGGAACATCTGAGTCCGGACATCCTCAATACGGCTGTGTACTATGATGGTGCAATTCTTCAGCCTGAAAGGCTCGGGGTTGAGATCGTGCTCGATGCCGAGTCTGAAAATCCAAATGCGCGTGCCCTCAATTATGTGAGCATGGTGGGCGGGAGTGACGATACCATCATTATCCGCGATGAGCTCACGGATGACAGCTATGATGTAAAACCGCAGCTCGTGATCAATGCTGCAGGGCCGTGGATCGATTTTACGAACCGCAAACTGGGTCTTTCGAGCCGTTATATTGGCGGCACGAAAGGATCGCACATCATCGTCAGGCATGATGAGTTGCGCAAGACCATTGCGGGTCATGAATTCTTTTTTGAAAACAAGGACGGGCGCATCGTGTTGATCTTCCCACTGTATGATCATGTCCTCATTGGTACTTCGGACATCCCGGTCGAGAATCCTGATGAAGTGCGTTGTACAGAGGAGGAGATTCAATATTTTCTGGATCTGGTACAGCGCGTCTTTCCCCGCCTGAACCTGACCTCGTCACATATCGTTTTTCAATTCTCTGGCGTTCGCCCATTACCTCGCTCCAATGCAAAGTCTGCCGCGCAAATTTCACGTGACCACAGTATCGAAGTCCTGAGCGGCGATTGGACCAACCTGCGCTTCCCGGTCTATTCCCTGGTCGGCGGCAAGTGGACATCATTCCGGGCGTTTTCGGAACAGGTTACCAACAAAGCGCTGGCATATCTGGATCGCTCGCGGCAAAAAGACACGCGTTCCCTGCCCATTGGCGGCGGGCGCGGCTACCCACGCGATATGCAGGGAATCAAGAATCAGCTTGAAAGCCTCTCTGCATGGACGGGTGTCCCCCGCGAACGCCTGAAAATTTTATTCGACCGTTATGGTTCCCGTGCCGAAATGATTGCAACGTATATGAACGTTGGCACAGATCAGATCCTGCAGACCCTGCCTGATTATTCGCGTCGCGAGCTCACGTTCCTCATACAACATGAAAAGATCATCCACCTCGACGATTTTGTGCTGAGGCGGTCCATGCTTGGTATGCTGGGTCGTGTCCGGCGCGAGACCGTTGACGAGCTGGCTGGCATCTTTAGCAATGCCCTCGGCTGGAATGCAGAACAGAGGCAGGCAGAAGTGGCGCGCACCCTGTCCATATTGGCAGACAGGCACGGGGTCCATTTGCAGGTTTAATAATTAATCCCATTCCCATGAATATATCCATTGTTGTTCCTGTCTACAAAGGGGCGATGTTCCTGGAGCTACTTGCCGCAGAGTTGAGAAAAACCCTGTCGTCAATTGCCCAGGAATATGAGATCATTTTTGTAAATGATGGAAGTCCTGATAACAGTTGGGAAATAATTCAAAGCCTGGCAGAGAAATATGAAGAGGTAAAAGGGGTCGGCCTAATGCGCAACTACGGGCAGCATAACGCCACCCTGTGCGGTGTGCGTGTTGCGCGTCATGAGACCACCATTACGATGGATCAGGATCTGCAACACCTGCCCGAAGATATTCCATTATTGCTTGCAAAACTCGAAGACGGTTATGATGTGGTCTATGGTTCACCGAAAAAACTTCCGCAGGGGTTTCTCCGTAATCTCTTAACAGCGGGCATCAAACGGATCCTGGCCAGTGTAATGGGGATCCCATCGGTAAAAAATATATCTGCTTTCCGGGCTTTTCGAACTGATTTGAGGGATGCCTTCACCAACTTTCAAAGCCCCACCCTTACGATCGATGTCCTGCTTTCGTGGGGGACGGTGCGTTTCACCTCGGTGCAGGTTAATATTGCACATGCGGAACACTCAAATTACAGTTTTGGATCATTGGTCCGGGCAGCATTGTTAATTCTGACCGGCTATAGTACGCGTCCTCTACGATTTGCCAGCTGGATCGGTTTTGCAATGACGATCTTTGGATTATTGATTTTTGCCTACGTGCTTTACATATATTTCCTGGTTGGAAGTTTGCCAGGCTTTCCGTTTTTGGCTTCTATTATTGCCCTGTTCAGTGGTGCTCAGCTCTTCGCCCTGGGGATTTTTGGTGAATATCTGGCGCGCATGTTTGACCGAAGCATGGACAGGCCGACCTACGTGGTCCGTGAGGTTGTGTAGAAGTGAATGTAGTGATCCTTCAACCTTCCTATATTCCGTGGCGGGGATACTTCGATCAGGTCCGTCGTGCTGATCTGTTCATTTTTTACGACGATGTGCAATACGACAAACATGGCTGGCGCAACCGCAACCAGATCAAAACATCCCAGGGCAAACAGTGGCTTACCATCCCGGTTCATAGCAAGGGTGTGACCAGTGGTACCCCCATTAAGGATGTCCGTATTGATTGTTCAAAGCCTTGGGCGAAAAACCATCTCAAATCGCTGGTGATTGCCTATAACAAGACTCCTTACTTCAAAGACTATCTGCCTCTGTTGGAATCAATCTACAACCGGCGTGATGAATATCTGGCTGATTTCACGATAGAAACATCCATTCTCCTTGCACGCGAAGCAGGTATCCCTTCAACACGTTTTATGCGCTCGTCTGCGTTGACGGGTATTGATGGACAAAAGACCGACCGCGTTATTAATGTTCTTGGTCAGGTCGGAGCAACACACTACATTTGTGGTCCTTCTGCGCGTAGTTATATGGAGCCCGATAAATTCCAGCAGGCTGGAATTACATTTGAATACATGGAGTATGGCTATCCTGAATACCCGCAGCTGTATCCACCGTTTGATCCCCATGTCTCGATCCTCGACCTTTTGTTTATGGCAGGAAAACAGACAATACAGTATATCCAAACCCCCATTTGAGGAATGCAATGTCTGAATCTCCTGAACTAGAAA
>JANMSY010000681.1:0-2084 GCA_031389865.1 Anaerolineales bacterium
GTAAAACATCTCGCGGCCAAAGGTGAAAGAGTTGGCGCTTTGTGCGTGAGACTCTACCGTCCATTCTCAGTGGAGCACTTCCTTAAAGCGCTTCCCCTGAGTGTTAAATCCATTGTCGTTCTTGACCGAACCAAGGAACCAGGCGCGCTGGGCGAGCCGCTTTACCTCGACATAGTCAATGCATTGGTGGAAGGCGGCAGGTCAAATAATATTAAAGTCATCGGCGGACGTTACGGCCTCTCATCAAAAGAATTCACTCCTGCAATGGTCAAAGCTTCGCTCGATGAACTCTGCAAATCCGAACCTAAGAACCACTTCACGGTCGGCATCAATGATGATGTCGCTCACACCAGCCTTGACGTGGACACATCCTTCAAAATCGAATCGGATGACACTGTGCGCTGTGTGTTCTTCGGTCTGGGTGCAGACGGTACGGTCGGCGCGAACAAGAATTCCATCAAGATTATTGGTGAAGAGACGGAAAATTTCGCGCAGGGCTACTTCTATTACGACTCGAAGAAGTCGGGCACTGTGACCATGTCGCATCTGCGCTTCGGACCGCAACCCATCCGTGCACCATATCTTATCGAAATGAACGAAGCGACCTTTGTAGCCTGCCATCAATTCAACTTCCTCGAGCGTGTAGATATGCTCAAGTATGCCAAAAAAGGCGGCACATTCCTGCTCAACAGCCTGCATGGCCCAGATGAAGTTTGGGACCACCTTCCTGCTGAAGTACAGAAGGATATCATCGAGAAACAACTAAAGTTTTATGTCATCAACGGGTATGAAGTAGCCGAGAAAACAGGCATGGGCGGACGCATGAACACCATCATGCAGACAGCCTTCTTTGCCATCAGCGGAATCCTCCCACGCGAAGCTGCCATTGCTGAGATCAAGCATTCGATCGAAAAAACATATGGCAAACGCGGTGAAGCTGTCGTGAAGCAAAACTTCGATGCAGTGGACGGCACTCTCGAAAATCTTTATGAGGTAAAAGTCCCAGCCGATATCACTTCAAAGACAGTGCGCCGGCTCCCGGTCCCGAATGAAGCGCCGGAATTCGTTCGCAATGTGCTTGGTGAGATCATCGGCGCCAGGGGCGACAATATCCCTGTATCCGCATTCCCTGTTGATGGCACGTTCCCACTCGGTACCACACAGTGGGAAAAGCGCAATATTGCTTTGGAAATCCCAGTATGGGACGAAAACTTGTGTATTCAATGCGGTAAATGCGTCATGGTTTGCCCGCATGCAGTGATCCGACACAAAGTGTACGATGAGAATCTGCTTTCCAATGCGCCTGAAACATTCAAGCACATGCCTTCGAAGTTCAAGGAATTTTCGCAGGGTATGGCCTATACCCTACAGGTGGCACCTGAGGATTGCACGGGCTGCACACTGTGCGTGGAAGTTTGCCCGGTGAAGGATAAGACCCAGGTTGGGCGCAAGGCAATCAATATGGAAGCACAGCCACCGCTGCGTGAACAGGAAGCAAAGAACTGGGACTTCTTTATGAGCATCCCAGACCTGGATCGCAAGTTGATTAACCCATCCACAATCAAAAATTCGCAATTACTGCGCCCGCTGTTTGAGTTCAGTGGCGCTTGCGCAGGCTGCGGCGAAACTCCGTATGTAAAGCTGGTTTCGCAGTTGTTCGGTGATCGCGCCGTGATCGCAAATGCGACTGGCTGTTCATCCATTTACGGCGGCAACCTCCCCACCACCCCTTGGGCAGTCGATGCAAATGGACGCGGTCCCGCCTGGTCAAACTCTCTGTTCGAGGATAACGCCGAATTTGGTCTCGGCATGAGACTTACAATCGATAAGCAGGGCGAGTACGCCCGTGAATTACTTGTTTCATTCGAAAAGGAACTTGGCAAGGAATTGGTGGAAGCCATCCTGAATGCGAAACAAACAGATGATGCCGGCATCGATGCTCAGCGTGAGCGCGTTGCCCAGTTGAAGAACGTACTCTCCAAATCCAGCGACACACGTGCAAAGGATTTGATCAGCCTTGCAGATGGTCTTGTAAAAAAATCGGTATGGATTATTGGTGGTGATGGCTGGGCTTACGATATCGG
>JANMSY010000253.1:0-3727 GCA_031389865.1 Anaerolineales bacterium
GCGGCGCGCTCAAAGTCATATTCCAATCCGACGACCTGACCCCCAAATTGGGAGATGTGTTCCACATACATGCCCACTCCACATCCGTTTTCAAGGGTGTATCCCGTAATGCGACCGCCTGCCGCCGCTACGATCATATCAAAGCGGCGCTGCTGCCCTGCACGCCACACATACGAGGGTTCTCCCCGCAATGCGGCTTTATCAAGGTTTCGATGAGACATGACGGCTATTATAGCTTGCATGTTTTAATTGGCTATGCTAAAATACTATCTGTACGAGGAATTGATCACCGCACGCACCGAGAAGTGGGCTGACACCCACTTTTCTGCTTGTAAGTAGAAGTATACGGAGCAATTAGCATGACAAAGAACGAGTTCGCCCTGGCTTTCAACGAAGTGCTGGAAGAAAAACAACTCTCCAAGGAAGTAATTCTGGGAGCAATTGAATCCGCGATGGTTTCGGCGTATCGGCGGGCTGCCAACGCGTCCACGGCACAACATGTGGAAGCCAAAATCGATGCCGAGACTGGCAAGGTCATGGTGTTCGCTGAAAAGGAAGTTGTGGAAGATGTTCAGGAACCCAAGACCGAAGTTCTGCTGGACGAGGCCCGCAAGGTCAATGCCGAAGCACAGCTCGGCGATATGGTTGTTGTGGAAACCACGCCCGCTGATTTCGGCCGTGTGGCTGCACAGACTGCACGTCAGGTCATTCAACAGCGCATCCGTGAAGCAGAGCGTTCCAATCAGATGCAGTACTTCGAGCGTCAGGTGGGCGAAATTGTCAGCGGCATCGTTCAGGCGACAAATGCACAGGCCACAACCATAGGGCTTGATATGAAGGCCGAAGGTGTGCTGCCAGGCAATCAGAGAATCCCCGGCGAACGATTCAAACTACATGATCGCGTACGCGCCGTTGTGTTGGAAGTAAAAGATGGTTCACGCGGCCCACAGATCGTTCTATCCCGTGCGCATCGCAACTTCCTGCGCCGCCTGCTGGAGAACGAAGTCCCCGAGATTTATCACGGTGTGGTGGAGATCCGCGCCATTGCGCGAGAGCCGGGCGCCCGTGCCAAGGTCGCTGTCATGGCAACCCAGGCAGGTGTGGACCCGGTGGGTGCATGTGTGGGGATTAAAGGTGTCCGTATTCAAGCCATCGTCAAGGAATTGCACGATGAAAAAATTGATATTATCCAATGGGACCAGGATCCCGTTGTCTATATTTCCAAGGCCATCAGCCCGGCGCGCGTCAGTGGCGTGTATCTATCTGAAGCGGAAGGCAACCGCACCGCGACCGTTGTTGTAGGTGAAGATCAGCTCAGCCTGGCAATTGGGCGCGATGGGCAGAATGCCCGTCTTGCCGCAAAGCTGACTGGCTGGCGTATTGACATCAAGTCACTGGCCGAAGCTGCGGGAGATGCCATTCAGAAGCTGCGCGGCGATGCAAGCCTGAGTGCCCTCCTGCCCAACGCAGTGGAATCCATTTCTGCGGTTGAGGAAGTCCTCGCCAAGAAGGCTGAAAATCGCCCGATCACTCCTGAAGAATTTACGATGATGGGTCAGTTCGTTGACCGCGTGGAACGCCGCACCATTCAGATCAAGGAAGACGCGGCCCGGGCTGTCGAAGAGAAAACCGCAAGCGCCCGCTCTGAAGTGCCCACTGCAGCATTTGCCATGCCACTCGAATCCATCGGGCTTAAGGAACACGTCTTCAATATTTTGGTGGAAGCCGGGATCGACAATGTCGGCGCATTAATGATGTCCATGAAGATGGATGCCAATCGCGTGCTCGGATTGCCCGGTATTGGTCCCAAGGCGATGCAGAACATCGATGAGACGATTGCCGCGCTGACTTTCCCAGAGCCGGTGGCTGCCGAGGAGCCGATGGTTGAACCCGTTGCTTTGGTCGAGGCTCAGCCCGAAGCGATTGCCGTTGCCACGGAACCTGCCAGGGTGGAGGAAATGCCTGATGACGGGCAGCAGGCTGCTGTGAAGAGAGAACCAAGGAAAGCCGCCGCCGAGCAGGATGATGAACACGCCAAGGATGGCGTATCGCTGGACGAACTCTTCTCCATGAAACCTGAAATCTTCCAGACTCCGCCCGCGGAAGAGGAAGATGCTGCAGATAAGAAGAAAGGCAAGAAGGGTAAGAAGAAGAGTGTCGAACTGGTCCTTGATGAGGAACGCGGTGAAGTTGTGGGCCGCAAGAAACATAAGCGTGGTGATACGGATGGTCTCGGTGAGGATTGGTAGTATAGTTATGGTGTCGTTGCATTTTGCAATGGCTTGAGATGAAGGTGTCTAAGAAACCTGTTCAACGTGTGAAGCATGTGCCCCAGCGGACTTGTGTGGGTTGTCGTGAAGTTCTGCCCAAACGAAAAATGATCCGCCTCGTGCGCACAGCCGAAGGAGTGCAAGTGGACCCCACCAGCAAGCTTGCGGGTAGGGGAGCCTACCTGCATGACCGTCGCGAGTGCTGGGAACGCGCACTGAAAGGCGTACTGGGACACGCTTTGAAAACAACTTTAACAATGGATGACCGCACGCAACTTGAAGAATTCATGAATTCTCTGCCCGCTGAGGCAGAGGTTGTGGGGGCCGGCGAGTGACCAGAATGTGATCGATTGAATCGCTCTGGGCTTGCCCAGATGAATGATGTGCTTTCCTGCGCGTTGTTCATCGCAGATTGATTTGTGGAGGTAGCCCATGAGCACTAACGGAAATAAACTTGAATTACCTGCCAGTATCGTGATACGCGATCTGGCGCAGAAAATAGAAAAAAGTCCCATTGATCTGATCAAAAAATTGATGTCCAATGGTGTAATGGCCACCATTAACCAGGCTGTGGATTTTGATACAGCCGCGATTGTGGTTGGCGAATATGGCTTTGAAGCCATACCTGAGGTTGTGGATGAAGTGCAGACTGAGACAGGCGAGGTGCCTTTATGGCGCCGTTTGATCGCGGGTGAAGACGAATCTGCGCTGCAGAATCGTGCACCTGTGGTGACCATTCTTGGTCACGTGGATCATGGAAAGACCAGCCTGCTGGATGCGATCCGTCAGACGGATGTTGCCGCCGGTGAAGCTGGCGGCATTACCCAGCACATCGGCGCATATCAGGTTGAAAAGAAGGGCCGTCTCATTACCTTCCTCGATACACCCGGTCATGCCGCTTTCACTCAAATGCGGGCACGCGGTGCCCAGGGAGCGGATGTTGTGGTTCTCGTTGTCGCGGCGGACGATGGTGTCATGCCGCAGACGAGAGAGGCAATCGCGCACGCAAAGGCTGCGCGCGTCCCCATCATTGTGGCAATGAACAAAATTGACAAAGCCAATGCAAATCCTGAGCGTGTAAAACAGCAGCTTGCAGAACAGGAACTGGTACCTGACGATTGGGGAGGCAGCACCATGGTCATTCCGGTCTCTGCCAAACAGAAGCAGGGAATTGAAGATCTGCTAGAGGGTATTTTGCTGGTTGCAGACAATATGGAAATTAAAGCCAATCCTAATGGCAAGGTAATTGGTACAGTTATTGAAGCCGAATTGGACAAGTCCAAAGGGGTGATGGCAACTTTGCTCGTTCAAAACGGGACGCTTGAATCCGGTAGCATCGTCGTGGCTGGAAAAGCACACGGCAAACTGCGAGCCCTGTCCGATTTCAAAGGCAACCCTATTAAGAAGGCGGGTCCATCCACGCCGGTGGCTGTGATGGGATTAAGTGATGTTCCCTC
>JANMSY010000280.1:0-17283 GCA_031389865.1 Anaerolineales bacterium
CAGAAACAGGGTCTTCATTCAATGTCACCTTGCCAGTTAGCGTAACGTAGCTGTATCCCTTTTCAACACAGACCGAAATGCGGCTTTCCCGTTTCAAGTGCTTATGTTTCAAGCTGTCACGTGGTGTGCTGAGAAGCAGTCCATCGCCATCCAGCATGTACCACATCACGGTCTGGTGAGGCATGCCATCTGAAGCGATCGTGGACACTACTGCAAAATTGACTTTGGAAAGAAAGGAACGTTGGCTGGCTGTTAATTGCATGTGATTTTTCCAATAAAAAACCGCTGTCATTGTGGAGATGTAGCCTGCACAATGACAGCGTAATTAATTAGCTGTCCCAGCCTGTATTTTCAGGTATCGGAATTGGCTGTTGGTTTTCCCAGCCATTCCTGCGAAGATACTCCTCGAAGCGAAGCAGGCCCGGATGGAGCTTGCGAAGTGCAGCGATATCGGCATCATAGCCCTGGCCGTTGAAAAAGTTATAAGCGGCTGTCATCTCTTCTTCCGAGGCATTTCCCCATCCACCTGTGGGCGCCGCGAGGGTTACAGGCCGGCCAACGACTCTGCTGAACGTTTCGGCGAGTTCTGGTTCGGTCAATTCGTCACCTGCCAGTTCAAGTGTTTTGCCGAGATGGGATTTCGGATCTGCAAACGCCAATGCAACAAATGCAGCGATATCCTCCACTGCGATAATTTGCATTCCTTTATCGGGTCGCAGGCCATTGCCAGTGAAGGTTCCGCTCAAAATGTAGGCACGGCTCCAGTTGTAGTTTTCCATGAATGCCACCGGGCGCAAAATAGTGTATGGAATATCCAGCGATTGAATGTACTGCTCGATGATCCATTTGCTCTCAAAATGCTTCTGGCCCATACCGCGATGAGCCGAGCCCACGGACGAATACACGAGATGCTGCACGCCTGCAGCTTTTGCGACGTCGGCTACGAGTTTGCCCTGCCTGATCTCACCCTCAAACCCAACGTTGGGGAGCCAGAAATTCTGAATGCTGAAAACACCGTACACGCCCTGGAACGCGGCATCCAATTCTGCGCCGTCATCCATATCGCCTGTGACAAGTTCTGCACCAAGTGATTTTAATTCCTGCGCGGCAGGCTTGTTGATGTCGCGGGTCAGCGCGCGTATCTGCCAGCCATCCGCCAGAAGTTTTCTTGCAACGGCTCCACCCTGTTGTCCTGTTGCTCCGGTGACTGCAATAATTTTGTTGTTCATCCTATACCTCCATATGTTTTGATTTTTGTTTCATCGCGATCTCGTAGCTTTCATGAAGCAGAGCGACCGCCTTCTCTACGTCGTCATCCTGCCGCAGGTAAAAACTCACCCAGCCTGTCTCAGGCAAAATATGATGTGGCTGTGCGCGCCCTGCGGCAACGATTTCATCGCGCACTTTCTTCGGGAAAGGAATATCCACCATATGATCGCCGTGGATATGTCCGACCTCACGCTTGCCAATCACATATTCCACGCCGCCGAAGCGATGGGGCTGTGCCGTCACACCTTCCCAGGAAGTCACTGCCTTTGTAATTAACGCCTGCGCGCCGCGGACGCTCATTTGGATGACTTCCCTTTGCCCAGCTTTTTACACAACCCGGCAAGGCTCTGCTGCTCACTGGCAGAGAGGACACTGAACTCATCCACCAGAGCAGCGATGTGGCCCGGCAGGATCGCCTCAACCTTCCCCGTGCCTGCTTCCGTTAAATGGACATGGATCACCCTGCGGTCTTTGGCGTCGCGTTCGCGTCGCACGAGGCTATCCCGCTCAAGATTGTCTATGACCGTTGTCATATTGCTGCCGCTTTTCAGAACCTTTGCACCCACTTCGCCCTGCGTCATGGAGCCGAGATGATAAAGCGCTTCCAACACCGCAAACTGAGACGGCGTGATATCACCGAGCGTGTTGCGCTCGGTAAGGCGGCTAAATAGCGAGTTGGTGCAGCGTGTCAGCTTGATAAAGGTATCCAGCGTTCGCATCTCTGCGCGCGAGCCATTGAAGTGGGTGGGCATATGATTTCCTTTGACATCGTATAGTTCGATGTCGAAATATTACCGTACAAAAAACGGACTGTCAATCAGCTATAGCCTGCTCTTAAGGCTAGGTAGCCCCTCCTCCATAACATCTGGTTCAGAAATTACTTTAAGTGTTGTGCGAGAAAATCCACAATGATCTGATGGATCTCACCCGGCGTTGGCGTGGCCGAGCCATGGGGTGCAATGAAGGAGTGGTCTGCGTCCCGAACAATGACCAGTTGTGCAGGGACGTTCATTTGCACCAATCGGTCAAACATCAACTGTGATTGCTCAACAGGGACAACCGTGTCCATATCACCGTGGATCAGCAGGAAAGGCGGGTCATCTTCTGTCACGTGGGTGATCGGGCTGGCCTCCACAATATTATCTTCACCAAACCCGATTTGTCTCATAGCTTCAATATCTGCCGTGGGGAAACTTTGTGTAAGGTCCATGACTCCGGCCATGGCGATCACCACCTGCACACGGCTGGACCGGTCGGGATATTCACCCACATCCCATTTGCCCGGATCTGACGTTCCAAGCAGCGAAACAAGATGTCCGCCCGCACTGACGCCGACTGCACCCATCCGATTTGGGTCAAGGTTAAATTGATCTGAATTCGCCCGCAATGAGCGGATGGCACATTTTACATCCTGAATCATGGCAGGGTATGTTCCAGTAGGATAAAGACGATAGTTGGTCGAAGAAACAAGATAGCCCTGCGATGTCATACCATGGGCAAACATTGTGGCTTCAGACTTGTCACCATGCATCCAACTGCCACCATGCACATACACCAGAACAGGCCATGGACCTCCTGAAGTTGGAAAATAGAGGTCCATTTTCTGGGGGAAATTATCCACCGTACAATATATGACGTCAGTTAATGTCTCGCCATACATATGAAAAGGGACGGACGCGGGACTGGGCATACTGGTTGTACTGGCGGAAGGTTGTGGCATTGCCTGTAGAGTGGGATGTGGGGTTGAAGTTTGTTCAGATAAGCACGATAAGAGAGGAAATACTGAAGCCATGGTTAACAGATATATTCTCGCATTTTTAAGTAAGGTCTTAATCAGTTTACTCCTGGCGGACGAAATCTTAAAAACTCCTAAATCTGTACACCGGTATCACGTCCGCATCGTACAATACAACGAGCAACTCAATGGCATGTTCCACTGGTACCTTTAAATTCAACTAAGAACAGCAGATTAGTGAAAGGAGCTTTATATGTGCAGAAGTATAAAACAATTGCGTAACGCGGAACTCCCCGTCACGGAGGAGGAAATCCGCGCCGCAGCCCTGCAGTTCGTAAGGAAAGTCAGTGGCTATCGGAAGCCATCAAAGGTCAATGAGGAGGCGTTCGAGAGAGCGGTGGCGGAAGTCACTGAGGCGACGCAGAAGTTACTTGGAGACCTACAGCAGTTACAAACACAACATCTTCATTGAATAAAGAGGAAACGAGTTGGTTCATAGCGGTGCATAGAGTGTGTATCTGAAAGGAGACATATCCATGCACAGGCTGTATAGCATTTTCCCTCTACTCTTTGTGGCGTCGCTGCTGGCTGGTTGCGCTTCGAGCGTGAAGGGTCAACGTGAAGATTATCGTATGCCCACAGACGTACCGAGTGCCGCATCCATGACCGAAACTGCACAAGCTGAAGTTGCAGCATCCACTCCTCCCAAAAACTGCCCTGTCACGATCTCTGGAAACGCTACCTTCGAAGCTCCCGAACCATATTCACCCAATGCGCCATGGGATGGCATCTTCTGGTTTGGCTCTGAAGAGCTATGGACCGCTCTCCCTACAGACGGCGTCTGGTGGGGTCTGCCCAGTAATCCAGAGGGGTATACACAAAAAATTATGTGGTGGAGCAAGCTGTTTAACGTAAAACATGAACAACAGCCTGCCCTGACCGTAACTGGACGAAGGCTGGATGCAGAGGGTCCGCCACTCAAATTTTACGGAGCGACGAATGCCTCGGCAGGTGATATCGGTGATGCCATGCTCACTGGGGTCGAATTCCCGACACTGGGTTGTTGGGAAGTTCGTGGGGAATATAAAAAGTCAGAACTGACTTTTGTAGTCTGGATCGCGCCATAAAGCTGTAGGGAACATCAGCGGACGTTCCCTACAGCTTTATTCGATCGTCCCGCGTAATTTCCTCGCCAGTTTCCCAAAATGGGGGGTATAACGCATATCGTCGGTGCGCGGACGAGGCAGGTCCACTTCCAGGTCAAGCTTCACTTTGCCCGGGCGCTGAGTCAGGACAAGTACGCGGTCTGCCAAAAATAATGACTCGTTGATCGAATGCGTCACCATAATGACGGTCTTCTGTCGCATTTGCCAGATGCGCGATAACTCATTCCACATGCGTTCGCGGGTTAAGGCATCCAGTGATCCAAACGGCTCATCGAGCAGAAGCAGGTCGGGATCATGGATGAGCGCCCGCGCAATCGCCACGCGTTGCGCCATCCCACCCGAAAGATCGCGCGGCAGCGAGCCTTCGAATCCCTGCAGCCCCACCAGTTCGATCATCTCCTGCGCTGTGGCGCGCGAGATGGATTCGTCCATGTGTTTCACTTCCAGTGGAAGTTGGATGTTTTCGATCACCGTGCGCCACGGCATAAGGTTCGCCTGTTGAAAGACCATGCCGATGCTTGGTTGTTCACCGTGACCAAACATAAAGGAACCCGACGTTGGAGAAATGAGCCCTGCAAGGATTCGCAGCAGGGTGGTTTTGCCCGAACCTGATGGTCCCAGCACACAAACAAATTCGCGTGGATGAACATCAAAGGAAACGTCCTCCAGCGCGCGCAACCCACCGTTGTTATCAGGAAACACGGCGCTCAGGTTTCGGATGGTGAGGATGGGTGTGTGAGTCATTGTTTAATCACACCATCAAGTATCAGAAAGGTTTTACTTCGTGATCCTTTGTGACACTTTGTGGTGAATGTATTACGGAACAAACTCATTCGTAAATGCCTTGCTCAAATCCACCTCTTCGGGAATCAGACCCATTTGGAAGAGAACGTCCTGCATATTTTCCCAGGCCTGAGGCTCAGAGTAACCGAGTCGATCAGCTCTCCATTGTTCAATGGAAGTTTCAAGCACCTGCATTTGCACCGCCTGATCGAGATCGGCAAAATTGGGGATGTGCGATTCGCTTAACCTGAACGCTTCATCGGGAATTGCAATGGTATCTGCCAGCCCTTTCAGGAATGCTCCCACGAAAGCCCGCACCAAATCAGGGTTTTCATCGATCACTTTTTCACTTGCCAAAATTCCATTAGAGGCGATCTGGACATAATCTGCCACGCGCAGTTCGGTCACTGCAATCCCACTCGCACGCAACTGGATCGGTTCATTTGCCGCGTACCCGACCACAATATCCTGTTGACCGGCCGCGAGCAGATCCACCTGATTGAAGCCAATTGAATCAAGGGTAACATCCTCCTCACTCATTCCGGCTTCGAACAGCAGTGCACGCAAACCAACATAGTTCGCGCCGAACAAACCGGGCAGACCAATCTTTTTCCCTTTCAAATCCTGTGGGATAAGAATCCCCAACTCACTTTTGGCAACCACCGAAACAGGATACTGTTGATACCACGCGGCAACATACGTCACGGGCAGGCCCTGGGCACGCGCCAGCAAGACCTGCTCACCTGAAACGAGTGCGAACGGCAACTCACCTGCACCCACCAGCGACACACCCTGGGTCTCAAATTTGTAATCGAATTCGATCTCGATTCCCGCGTCACGGAAATATCCCTTTTCGACGGCGACATAGAATGGCGCATACTGGATATTCGGGATGTACCCCATCGGCAGGCGGATTTTGGTCAATACGCCCGCGTTTTTTGTGGAATTTGAGCTGGCACATCCCGAAAGAGTGAGTGCCATCCCAAGCATGATCAAAACCATCTTATGAAACATAGCGTATCTCCTTGTATTATCCTTTACGGTGGTTGAGCAGGGTTGAGTGCTTTTTCAAGCTTTATCGAAACCACCTATTCCATTTTTTCTGTTTTATTTGTTGTTCACCTGTAACGTGCTGGTCTCGCTCAACCAGCGGTTAAATCTTTTCCTGCCATTTCAAAAATCTTTTTTCCAATAACGTCACAAATCCATATAACACCAATGCCAGTGCAATCAATGTGAACACAGCCACAAAGACCATGGGCGTGTCGTACTGAAAATCCCCCAGTTGTAAAAGAAAACCAAGCCCTTCCTCGGCGTCCACCAGTTCACCGACGATCGCACCGATCACGGACAAGGTCGCGCCGATGCGCAAGCCGCCCAGAAACACTGGCAGTGACGCAGGAACCTCCACCTTCCACATGATCTGGGAACGCGTCGCGTGCAATGAGTTCATCAGGTCGTATAACGCTGGCGGGACGGCCCGAACACCGACAATCGTGTTCACCAGCACCGGAAAAAACACGATCAACGCGCAAATGACCACCTTTGAGAGAATCCCCTCTCCCAGCCAGATGACAAGCAGGGGCGCGATCGCAACGATGGGTATCGCCTGACTGGCAACAATGTAGGGTGACAAAATCCTCTCCAGTGCACGAGACTTGGCAAGGACGTATCCAACACAAGTCGCGACACCAACACCAGCGAGCAGGCCAAGCACTATTTCAACCAGTGTGATTGCAGTGTGATAGGGCAGACTCCCATCGCTAACGGCTTTGAGGAAACGAGTCCACACACTTAGGGGAGATGGCAGAATGAAGTTGGGCAACCCGCTGTACTGTGCAACGAGATGCCAGGCAAGCAGACCCACCAGCAAGGAGACAAGCCCCAGCCAGTTACGGTTCTGGTTTTTTGAGAGAGTGTGAATAAGGTCAGGTTTCATAACGATCATTTCGACGAAGTATGTCCGTCCGGCTCTTAAGAGAAAAGCGCCTCGCACAGATAACTTGCGGGGCGCGGTGACAGGCGTCGGCTGAGGTTGAAGCGAATAAAAAGTCCCGAAAACAGATTTCGTTTTCGGGGACTTCTATCATACCGCCTGGGCGGTACGTCGAATCAGACTCACATGAGCCTACATCCTTCTTCTATCCAGACTATGACTGTCGGCCCCGGAGTTTCACCGGATCATGCCAAATTGCGGCTCGTGGGCTGTACCACCGATCGGGAATTACACCCTGCCCCGAAGGTTTTTATTTAGTTGTCAAAATTATACCCGTTTTAATCCCAAATTGCCGAATTCCCCTGGAGGAAAGTGCAATTTGCGACCATGGGTATTACATAACGCAATTACGCTTTGACGATGCAGTCTACGGGGCAGACGCCCACACATTTGGGTGAATCGGCGTGGCCTTCACATTCGACACAAGTTGCCTGATCGATGACGTAGGTAATGCCGTCGCCTTCGCTAATGGATTCAGTGGGGCAATCGGGTACGCAAGCGCCACAGGCAATGCAATCTTCGGTAATTTTCATGGTCATGGTTGTTTCTCCGTAAAAAGATTTGTTTCGACTATAAAATTATCGTATGCCATTCCATGCGTCAATGGACGAACATCTTTTATTTGATGGATTTTGTCATATCCAAAAACCAACGGGTTTTACCTACTTCAACTGCGTTTTGATCTTTTGCGCCGTATCCTTATAGCCTTCCAGCTTATCCCGTTCTTTTTGCACCAGTGCCGCTGGAGCCTTGTTCGCAAAGTCACTTGAGAGTAATTTTTCCAGGCGCTCGATATGAGATTGCGCCTCCTTCAATTCCTTTTCGAGGCGAGTCTTCTCTTCGGCAAGATCAACCATGCCTGCCAGCGGAAGATAAATTTCCGCGGAGCCGACCACGAGCGCGGCAGCATCGATGGGTTTGTCGCCCAACGATTCGGTGATCACAAGCTCAGCATCGTTCAACCCCGCCAGTGAGGCGAGCAATCTGGATTGCTCCTTCACCAGGCCTACCCTTGCACCCGCGGCAATGCTCGCAGCAATGCGCCTGCTGGGAGCTACATTCTTCTCCGCGCGCAGGTTGCGGATGGACCTCACAATTTCCTGGATGAGAGCAAAGTCCGCGGTCGCGGACTCCTCCCAGCCTTCAGGTTCGCGCTGCTCGGGCCAGCTCGCCACGATCAAAGCGTCGGGCCAGTCCTGCGCAAGATACGAGATGGGTGACTCGAGAATTGTTCTCCGCAAATAGCCCCAAATCTCCTCTGTCACAAATGGCGTGAGCGGATGGAGCAACCGTAGAGACATATCAAGTATGCGCGCAAGCGTTTCGGCTGTGCGCGTACTTGTTGCATCATTTTTGAGTTGTTCCTTGGCAATTTCCAAATACCAGTCCGCGAAGTCACTCCAGATAAATTCGTACATCTGACGGCCTGCCTCACCGTATTGGAAGTTCTGAAAGAGCCGTTCCACATCCCGGACAAGCTGTTGCAGCTTTGCCCAGATCCATGAGTCAGCCAGAGTATAGTCTCCCTCACTCGTCCTTCGGACACCCTCTCCCGCGGGGAGAGGGGTTGGCGTGAGCGAAGCCACAGCATTGATCACAAACCTGCCTGCATTCCATAATTTGTTCGCGAAGTTGCGGTTGGCTTCCACTTTCTTGGCGCCGACATTTGTATCGTTACCAGGTGTGGACCCAACCAGCATGCTGAAGCGCAGCGCATCCGTTCCGAATTCATCAATGAGCACGAGCGGGTCGATCACATTGCCGGTCGTCTTGGATATCTTGCGACCGATCTCATCGCGTACGAGTCCGTGCAGGTACACGGTATGGAACGGTACCTGCCCGGTGAACTTGATGCCCATCATGATCATGCGCGCCACCCAGAAGAACAAAATATCATAGCCCGTTTCCATGTAGGTGGTCGGGTAGAAATATTTGTAATCGGGTGTTTGCTCAGGCCAGCCCAGTGTTGAGAAGGGCCACAACCCTGAGGAGAACCATGTATCCAGCACATCTTCGTCCTGGTGAATATCCTTCGAGCCGCAGGTCGCGCATTCGGTGGGGTCTTCACGCGCAACGGTCATGTGATGATCGGGGCAATACCAGACTGGGATACGATGTCCCCACCACAACTGGCGGCTGATACACCAATCCTTGATGTTCTCCAGCCAGTTGAAATAGGTCTTCTCAAATCGTTCCGGGACGATCTGGATGCTGCCATCCTTCACAGCATCGAGCGCGGCTTTCGCCAGGGGCTCGATGGTTACGAACCATTGTGTGGAGATCATCGGCTCGACGATCTCACCGCCACGCTGTGAACGCGGAATGGTTGTGCGATACGGTTCGCTCTTGATGACGAGACCTGCTTTTTTCATATCTGCCCAAATATTTTTACGTGCATCGAAGCGGTCCTGACCTTTGTACTGGCCGCCGTTTTCATTGATCTGCGCGGCTGTATCCAGCACCGATATGACGGGCAGGTTGTGACGCTGGCCGATGGCGTAGTCGTTGGGGTCATGGCCGGGTGTGATCTTGAGCGCGCCTGTACCAAATTCCATGCTCACATATTCATCCGCGATAACGGGGATCTCACGGTTTAGCATGGGCACGATAACGCTCATACCCACATATTTTTTATATCGTTCATCGTCCGGGTGGACAGCCACCGCAGTATCACCCAGGATCGTTTCGGGACGAATGGTGGCAACAGGAATGAACTCATCGGAATCCTTGAGCTTGTATTTGAAGTAATACAACGTAGCTTCTTCTTCGCTGTATTCCACTTCGAGGTCAGAGACGGCGGTCTTCAGGCCCGGTGACCAGTTGATCAAACGAGGACCGCGATAGATGAGTCCCTTTTCGTAGAGGCGCACAAAGGCCTCACGGACTGCCAGACTCAGGCCCGGGTCCAGAGTGAAGCGCTCGCGGCTCCAGTCACAGGACGCACCGAGCCGGCGAATCTGATTCGTGATGAGTCCGCCATACTTATGCTTCCATTCCCACGTACGTTTGACGAACTCGTCCCGTCCGAGTTCTTCGCGCGTGACCTCCTCATTTCTCAACAGGTCGCGCTCCACCATGAGCTGTGTAGCAATACCGGCATGATCGGTACCGGGAATCCACAACGTGGAATAACCCTTCATTCGATGATAACGGACCATGAGGTCTTCCACGCTGACGAACATGGGATGGCCGATGTGCAGTTCACCTGTCACGTTGGGCGGCGGGATGGCAAGGACAAATGGTTCCACATTCGGGTCAAAGTCCGGTTTGTTGGGGTCGTTGTGCGGTTTGAAGTAACCGCCCTTTTCCCACATCTCATAAATACGCGGCTCCGTGGATTTGAAGTCATAAGCCTTTGGCAATTCCTGTTTTGTCATTCCTGCTCCTTGAGAGTTCGGCTGAAACCTACCCAGCCAAGTTCGATATTTTCACGAGTTCCCAGGCTTTCATATAATTCGCCTGTGTGCTGCTGGATATGCCTGATGTTGATGAACTGCAATTCCAGTTTATTGACCGGATACCAATGGAAGCCCGATGCTGCTTCCAGGTCCGTGGCAGGGACGCGCTCGATCACCTGTTTTTTTACAAATTCCAAATACTCGAGTACTTCATCTTTTGTGAATGGGATGTCGCCATCAGGGTCGTGATGTTTTTCCCATGGCACAAAATCCTTCTCGGCATCCTGCAGATATAAATGGACATAGAAAAGCACATGATAGGATTTGCTCCAGAATTTAAATTCGTCTCCGGGAAAATCCCACACCGATTGCGGGCAATTGACAACGACCTGTTTGAACATGGCAAGCGCCGCAAGATATTGAGATTGAATCACCTGCTTTATATCCATTCATTCTCCTTGTTCGACTTAAACAAAAAACACGCCTCGTCCACATGAGGACGACAAGCGTGTCGCGGTACCACCTCAATTCAGCCTTTCGACTGCACTCTGTAGCTGACCAGCATCAGCCCATGCTGTAACGGGCATTCCCGTGACGGTCTACTCGGTACTCTGCGAGCCTTTCTTCGTCAATAAGTTCGGGCGACTTCAGCGCTGCTTCCCTGCGGATGCTTCCACCGTTCGCATCCTTCTCTATCAGGCTATCAGACGCTTACTACTCCTTAACATCTGGTATTATACATTTTGCATAATAGAATAGCAAGAGACAAATGCTGAGAGGGTGTGGTCTAAAGTTTTGGAAAAGGGGAGTAAGATCAGGAGGGAGTCAGCGGAAGGAGAAGGGCATGAAACAGAAGGATCTGCGAACGGAATGGAAAGGCAAGAGTGAAGAGATGGTGGAGGGGATGGTGGAATGGCGGGCCGGTCATCCAAAGGCCAGCCTGCGCGAGATCGAAGGAGAAGTGGATCGGAGGCTCTCGGAACTACGAGCCAAGATGATCTCAGATACGGCGAACCAGAGTGCGTTGGCGGCATGGGAAGCAGCCGATGGAGTGGTCTGCTCGGAATGTGGAGCGAAGCTGATGAAGAAAGGGAAACAGAAACGGGTACTGTTGACGCGGGATGGACGCAAGATCGAGTTAGCTCGGGAGTATGGGGTTTGTGTGGCCTGCGGAGCAGGGGTTTTTCCCCCTGGATGAAGAGCTGAAATTACTGCCGGGCAAACTGACGCCGCGGGAACATGAAAGCTTGGTGAGGTTGTCTGGTTGGATGCCATTTGAGAAAGCAGTGGAATTGATGGAGGAAGTGCTGGGGGTTGAAGTGAGCAAGATCGTAGCCCAAAACTATACGGAAGCGGCCGGGGCAGCCTATGTGATCTTGCAGGAGGAAGAGGTAACCTGGTTGGAAGAGAAGATGCCAGAACCGAAGGCAACAGCCGACAAGTTGCAGATCAGTGCGGATGGCGCCATGGTGTCTTTGCTGCATGGGATCTGGGCAGAAGTACGAACAGTAGTGGTGGGGGAAGTGCAAAGCAGGAAACAACTGAACGGAGAAACACAGGTACACACCCGCCATTTGAGTTATTTTTCTCGCAAAATGAGTGCCCAGGAATTCCAAAGGCAGGCGTTGGTGGAAATCCAACGGCGTGGCGTGGAACGAGCACAAGCTGTGGCAGCGGTGATGGATGGGGCGGATTGGGAGCAAGGCTTTGTGGACTTTCACTGTCCGCAAGCCATCCGCATCCTCGATTTTGCGCATGCGGTCCAACATCTCCATGCGATCGGCCAGTTCCTGCATGGCGAACACACACCCGAGAGCCAGACCTGGTTGAAGGATCAGGCTCATCGTTTGAAGCATGAAGGACCCGATCCACTCCTTCAGGAGTTGACCGAACTGCAACACCAACAGCCGCAGGCAGAAATTCTTTCGTCCAATCTGGCGTATCTCAAAAAACGCACAGAACAGATGCAGTATCCACACTTTCAAGCCTTGGGTTGGCCGATTGGCAGCGGCGCAGTGGAAAGCGGCAACAAACTCGTCGTTCAGGCACGCCTGAAAGGGTCTGGCATGCATTGGGCCGAAGCACATGTCAATTCCATGCTGGCCATTCGCAATATCCTGTGTTCCGGTCGTTGGAGAGAAGAATGGCCGTGCATTGAATCCAAGCTTCGTCGGTTGGCTAAGCAACGTCAACGCCAACGATATCGCTCTCACCATCCCCTCCCGCCTACCTCCCATAGCGCATCCACTTCTCCAGCAAAGTTTGATCCTTTGCCTGCCAAGCCTCCGCCTCCCCCTACGCCCAAGACCAATCCCTGGCGCAATTTCAAGCATGGCAAGGCTCTCTTCCAACAACCTTCTCCACCAAAACTTTAGACCACACCCGATTGAAATTAAGTGTGCCTTCATACTCGGAAGGCACAACTTTCTAATAAATTCCCTTAGTGAATACTCAGGAGAGTCTGCTTTTGCTCCACGCTTTCGCCGGCCTTGACGCGGATACGACCCATTGTTCCATCACGTGGTGCTTTCAGTTCGTTCTGCATTTTCATCGATTCAAGGATCAGGATCACCTGTCCCTTCTTGACTTCCTGTCCCTCTGCGACAGTGACAGCAACCACAAGCCCGGGCATGGGAGCCCTGAGATGATACTCTCCGGTCTCTGCCACGCTCCCACCTGCAGCGCTGCGCAATCGCTTTTCGCGCTCATCCTCAACCAGGACCGGGTACAGCCGTCCGCGTAAAAGCACCTGCCAGCTATCCTCACCCGGGTAAATATAGGATTCGTGCGAACGTCCATCCACGATCAACGAATAGACGGGTTGCCCGCTGACGGATTCAAAGTCAACTTCATAGACCTTGCCATCCACGCTGACATGTTTCTCGTCCACGATCTCAACGGAAAACTGCCTGCCCTCAACAGTTGTAATATATTTCATGGCGTGTTACCTGTGCATTCTTTCCCAGCGTCCCACCCACTTCCAGTTGCTGGTATCGCGCTCATTTCGGTTGACAATGTTCGCAGATCGTTCAGTCTCACGGTGGGCAACCAGGGTTGCCAGGATGGCTGCAATTTCATGGTCACTCTCACGCGTTTCTCCCGCCTCCTCCATCGAGAACCTTTCCTCGACAAAGCGCGTGTCGTATTGACCGCCCATAAAGCGGTGAGAATCCATTAGCATTTGATGGAAGGGAATGTTCGTCCTGACGCCAACAACACGATACTCTTCGAGCGCGCGTCTCATCCGCAGGATGGCCTGGGCACGCGTTTCTCCCCACACGATCAGCTTCGCGATCATCGGGTCGTAAAAAGGAGTGATCTCAAAACCAGGATAAATACCTGTATCCACCCGCACACCGGGACCGGTGGGCAGCAGGCTATGCGTGATCCGCCCTGTAGACGGCATGAAGTTGTTGTACGGATCCTCCGCATTGATTCGGCACTCGATCGCATGACCGTTGAAACGGACATCCGCCTGTTTGTAACTCAATGTCCTGCCTCGCGCAATGCGGATCTGTTCCTTCACAATATCAATGCCAGTGACCATCTCGGTGACCGGATGCTCCACCTGCAGACGTGTATTCATCTCAAGAAAAAAGAAGTTGTTATCCTTATCAAGCAGAAATTCAATGGTCCCCGCGTTGACGTAATCCACAGCTTGCGCTGCTTTTACCGCCACACTTCCCATCTGCTCGCGTAGTTCGTCATTCAATGCCATGGAGGGTGCTTCCTCCAATAACTTTTGATGGCGACGCTGGAGCGAACATTCGCGCTCTCCCAGATGGATCACGTTCCCTTGTGTATCTGCCATGATCTGGAATTCGATATGCCGCGCCCCTTCAATAAGTTTTTCCAAATAAACGTTGCCATCCCCAAAAGCGGATTCCGCTTCGCGTCTTGCAGACTGAATCAGGGTCGGCATTTCCTCCAGGCTCTTTACCTCCCTCATGCCTTTTCCACCGCCGCCTGCAGTAGCTTTGATCAATAGGGGGAACCCGATCAGTGGAGCTTTCCTGAGCAGCTCTTCATTGGTCATGTTGCCTACATCTTCGGTTCCGGGCACAATAGGCACACCCGCCTTGATCACCGTCGCGCGCGCTTCGGCTTTGTCTCCCATCGCCGCAATGGACGAAGGCTTGGGACCGATAAACCCAATTCCTGCATCCACGCAGGCCGCCGCGAAATCATCACGCTCGGCAAGAAACCCGTACCCCGGGTGGACCGCGTCCGCGCCGCATTGACGCGCAATATCAATGATCTTATCTGCCCGCAAATAGGATTCGCGCGAAGGCGCGGGCCCCAGCAAATAGGCTTCATCGGCATAGCGCACGTGCAAGGCACTTCGGTCTGCATCTGAATAGACAGCAACAGTATCAATACCCAGCTCACGGCAGGCTCGAATGATGCGTACCGCGATCTCTCCCCGGTTGGCGATTAAAACTTTTTTGAACATGACACCTCCCGTGCCCTAGAGCGGAATATTCCCGTGCTTTTTGGCAGGGTTGGAATCACGCTTGTTGCTCAACATTTCCAGCGCATTGATCAAACGCGGACGTGTCTCCTTGGGCTCGATGACATCGTCAATGTACCCGCGTTCCGCCGCGACATAGGGGCTGGCGAATTTCTCGCGATACTCGGCAACCAGCTCCGCTTTTTTCTTTAGCGGGTCAGCCGCCTTCTCGAGCTCCTTGCGAAAAATAATATTGACAGCACCTTCCGGCCCCATCACGGCGATCTCGGCAGACGGCCATGCCAGGTTTAGGTCACCGCGAATATGTTTCGATGACATCACACAGTAAGCGCCGCCGTAGGCCTTGCGCGTGATCACCGTCAGTTTGGGCACGGTCGCTTCACAGTAGGCATACAACAGTTTCGCGCCTGAACGGATGATCCCATGATGTTCCTGGAACGTCCCTGGCAAAAAGCCGGGCACATCTTCAAAAGTAAGGATGGGAATGTTGAACGAGTCGCAAAAGCGGACAAAACGCGCGCCCTTTTCGCTTGCATCAATATCCAGTACGCCGGCCAGCACCGCAGGCTGATTCGCAATAATGCCGATGGAATGTCCACCCAGCCGTGCAAAACCGACAACAATGTTTTGGGCATAGCCCTCGTGAATTTCGAAGAAGTGTCCGCCATCCACGATCATACGGATGACATCTTTGATATCGTAGGGTTTGCCGGGTTCACTGGGTATGATGGTATCGAGTCCTTCGTCCATGCGCAGTGGATCATCACCAATCGGCACAAACGGTGGATCCTCCATATTATTTTGTGGCAGATAACTCAACAGTTTGCGGATGAGATAAAGCGTATCTCCTTCGCTATCTGCGGCGACATGACATACACCGGATTTCTCGGAGTGGACGCTCGCACCGCCCAGATCCTCAAACGATACTTCCTCATGTGTCACTGCCTTAACAACATCAGGGCCGGTGACAAACATATAGGATGTATTACGCGTCATAAAGATAAAATCGGTCAGAGCAGGCGAATACACTGCCCCACCCGCACACGGCCCCATAATGGCAGAGATCTGCGGGATCACTCCGGAAGCCATGGTGTTGCGCAGGAAGATATCTGCATAACCGCCCAGCGCAACCACGCCTTCCTGAATACGTGCACCGCCCGAATCGTTCAATCCGATCACAGGCGCTCCATTCTTCATCGCCATATCCATGATCTTGCAGATCTTTTCAGCATGGACTTCCCCCAGGCTCCCGCCGAATACCGTGAAATCCTGCGAGAACACATACACAAGCCGGCTTTCAACCGTGCCCCAGCCTGTCACCACCGAATCGCTCATGAACTTCTGGCCGTCCAGGTTGAAGTCGTGCGTGCGATGCTGGATGAAGGCATCCACTTCGCGGAATGAGCCTTTATCCAGCAGGATATCAATTCGTTCGCGCGCGGTCAGGCGTCCCTTTTTGTGCTGTGCTTCGATGCGTTCGGCACCGCCACCCAGGCGGGATCTTGCCTTCTGGTCACGCAGATGTTGAATGCTCTTTTGGTTGCTCATGTTCCTCGCTTCCTGTAAGAAAGTTTTTTGTCTTGCGGTTGAACGTGCCAAGTAAAGTTACCATCAATAAAACGGCAGATGCGACGATCATAAAGGGCAGGTTGGCTCTCGGTGCCTGAAAAAAGAGGCGCTCAATCCAATATTCGGTCAGCCACACCAGTATGGATACAGGGATGGCCGCATGCACCCACCGCTTCCCCATCCATATGCCCAATAACAATACCACTCCTGCGGCAAACCAGCCTGCTCCCGTTATGGACAGATATAGCGGGCTGAGACGCGCGTCCTGCTCATACAACACATCCCACCAGCGCAGGGCCGCCGAGAATCGCAGCAGGCCCCACACTGATAGGCTTAACACCAGCCAAAGCAACAGGGTTACACCGAATGGACGTTTCACGGGCATGGATTCGGGACCGCTAACGGGAACAGGCTTCTGCCTGGTAGAAAGCAGATTTTCGTCATTGTTGAATTGGATGATAACGCACTAAGTCTTTTCCTCCGTACCTTCTGTCCATCCATTCGGTATATGCCTCGTATTGTCCCCTGTATGGCAGCCCGTTCAGAAGGTCCGTGCTCGCCAGGATGTAATCCATGCCTATTTCGGCCAGATAGCCCCCGGCCTCTTTTTTCTTTAATAACTCGAAATAAGCGTAACTGTTGATCAAGCCATCCATATTGACAATGGTACGGTCTTTGATAAAGTAGGCCGCATTGCCCCCGCCCGTCATTCCGATCACGCTACCCGGCTCTGTATGTTCCTCCAAAAATGTGGCAATGTCCATGTATGGGTCGTTGGAAGCCCATTTGTCATAGGGCATGGTGTCGCGGACAGTCGACCAAAACTGTGAACCCATGAACACGCCAAAAATGACAGCGAGCGCCCCGGCAACTGCCCGAGCAGGCTGACGCCGTAT
>JANMSY010000289.1:0-6484 GCA_031389865.1 Anaerolineales bacterium
CATTGCAGGTGACAAGCCTTATGAAGGCAAGCTTGTAAAAGGCGATAAAACGATTACTGCCGATGTAAACAGCCAATTACGGGCTTTGATCTACCGGGAAGATGACGGAGAATAATTAAGCGATGTTATACACGTGCCGCAGATCTTCATGGCATGATTGAAGTTCAACAGCAAGGCGGCAGGCGTTCGATGTAACATGATTGTTGATAACCATCAGAAATTCCCAATGAAACCCAAATCAAATAATAAACCACATCCAAAAAACAGAGGAAAACAATTAACTCTGTACTTTCTAACCTATCTCGTACTTGCTGCACTATTGGCCTCATGTGCGCCCGGAAAAACAAGTATGAATCTCGAAGGCATGATCACACCGATCGTGCCGACTCCCCTTCCCGCGCCAACCTCTGAAAGACCAAACTACGCGCCCGGCGAACTGGTCGATTACACCGCGCAAAGCGGAGATACCACCCCCGCGCTGGCAAAACGCTTCAACACGACGGAAGAAGAGATCATGGCAGCCAACCCGATCATCCCAGGCGACGCCACCACAATGCCGCCGGGTCTGCCCATGAAAATTCCGATTTATTATCTTCCGTTATGGGGTACACCCTACCAGAGCATACCCGATCACGCCTTTGTCAACGGTCCGTCGCAAATTGGTTTCAGCACGTCTGCTTTTGTTGCTTCCACAAGCGGCTGGTTGAAGAACTATCGCGGCAATGCTGGCGGGGCAATGCGCACGGGTGCCGAGATGGTGGACTATGTCGCCACAAATTACAGCATCAACCCGCGCTTGTTGCTTGCGCTCCTTGAATACCAAACCAACGCGCTCACACAACCTGAGCCTCCCGAGGGGAAATATATACTCGGTTTACGAAGGAATTTCTATGAAGGAGCGTACCTTCAACTCGTCCTGGCCGCAAATACACTGAACAATGGATATTACACCGCGCGTAGCGGGGATCTGACCGAACTCGAACTTCTGGATGAAACCATCACCCGCCCGGATCCCTGGCAGAACGCGGGATCAGTTGCCCTGCAATATTACTTCTCAACAATGTATTCAGGGGATAAATTCTTCGCTTCCATCGGGCCCGAGGGCCTGGCGCGCGTGTATCAAAGTCTTTTCGGCGATCCGTGGGCTGATCCCGTTATCATCCTGCCGGGCAGCCTGCAACAGCCGGCGCTACGATTTCCCTTCCAGCCCGGACGCGTCTGGGCATACACCGGTGGACCTCACACCGGCTGGGGCACCGGTGCACCATTTGCCGCGATCGACTTTGCCCCGGGATCGGAGAAGACCGGTTGTGTGAACGTTCCGATCGATGAACATGCCACAGCCATGGCAGATGGACTTGTTGTCCGCTCGGATATTGATGGGACCGTGATCGATCTCGACAAAGACGGTGACGAGCGCACAGGCTGGGTCCTCTACTATCTGCACCTGGCTACAAATGCCCGCGTTCGGACCGGGACCGAAGTGTCGGCAGGTGAACCGGTGGGTTACCCATCCTGTGAAGGTGGGCGTGTCACTGGCACGCATGTACATATAGCCCGCAAATACAACGGCGAATGGATTTTGGCATCCGGGACTCTGGCATTCAATCTGGAAGGTTGGGTCGTACATCAGGGATCCCGTGCCTACAAGGGCACAATGCAGCGCGGCCCGCTGACCATTACTGCCTGCGAATGCTCCGATTCCGCAAGCCAGATCGTCTCTACTTCCCAATAGTTACACAAATAAAAACCTCCGCAGAATTCTGCGGGAGGTTTTGTAAACCCAGGAAATCGTTGAGGGTTGCTTTACTTATTATTCGTTGATGACCGGGGCGACGTATTTTTCAAGTGACTTTGAATTAATACCGCCCACCCAGCTTAACACAATGGTCCCCTGGCGGTTAATAACAAATGAACTTGGAAGAGACAATGTCTTGAACGCCTGTTCCGTGGCAATGTAAGTGGGGTCGAGCCAGACGGGGAAGGTAAGACCGTAATCCCTCACAAACTGAATTACATCGTTTGCAGGGTCACCGTCATTGATGGCAATGATCACGAATCCCTGTGACTTATGCTTGCGGTAAAAGGATTCAAGCGCGGGCATCTCCTCCTTACAGGGAGGGCACCACGTCGCCCATAGGTTGACCAGGACAACCTGTCCGCGGTAGTCGGCAAGCGAGGAAGAGGCGCCACCCACGTCAGTGAGGGTCAGCTCAGGAGCGGGGAAATTCACCTCGGCAGGGACGGCTGAAAGAGTTGATCGCTGCGGAACATCCCGAAGGATAAAGTATGCAGAACCAGCGATCAGTGCAGCTCCCAATATCAGCAGGAGAAGCGGAAGGAAAATGGCAGTCTTTTGTGAAGAATTATTCAATATGTTCATTTCAGGTCTTTTGATGCTGAATATTGCATAAAGTATACCCCTGCAAAACAGGCACAATTGAATTCAGGATAAATGTCATGCAAATGATGATATTTGCCACTGGAGTGAGCATAGCGTCTCAGGATACTATGCACGGAAGGATATTCATCCAGTGAACCGTTTACAAACTTTTAGAAATATGAACAAAGAATATGTGAGTTTACTAAGACCGTTATTCGAGCCATATTCATGCCACTCGGGGGCGATGGTGATCCAGCAGGGAAACCCGGCAGATTACCTGTATCTTATTATTAATGGCACGGTGGATGTTTCGTTCAAGCCTTATGACGGAGTCTCGATCACCGTTTCACATGTAGGCAAGGACGGCCTGTTCGGCTGGTCAGCCGTGGTGGGGAGTGGCATTTATACTTCATCAGTGACTGCCATTGAAGACCTTGAGACGCTTCGCATCCACGGCAACGAATTGCGCAAATTGTGCATGGAACACCCTGAGGCAGGCAGGGACATCCTGGAACGGCTTGCAACTGTGGTTTCATCGAGATGGAAAAACTCTCACCAACAGGTGAAGTCCATCCTTTTATATGGAATGAAGAATTAGAGAGCCAAGCAAATACTGGCGAGGGCAGGGTACGGCTAAAACGGGATGCTATATGCATCCCGTTTTTAGTTCATACACAGTTAGGCTTGAGCTGCTTTAACCAGGAGATTGATTCCTGAGAAAGCGGACAACGAAGTATCCGCCGAGTACTATCAATACAGCGGGCCAGAAATAGTCAGCAATACCAAAAAACGGAGTACCGATCAGGGCACCGAAAATGAGGAGGATCGTGCCGGGAATCAACGCCCATTGGCGCGAACTTCCGCCGGGCAGGATGGCAACGAGGATAAACGTGAGGCCAAGCCCAAGGAAAAAGCTGCCACCTGTTTCGAGTCCTGTCACATCATCCAGGGCCGAAACTATACCGAGTGTAAGCAAAACTCCGGCGGGGATGATCGCCCACCAGCGCTGCCGGTCGCTGAAATACACCCACCAGAATGCCATGCTAATTCCTGCAAAGAACACGAGTCCATCGTACGCTTCCAGTGAATCGGGCAGGAATGAGGAAATTGCGAGCCCAAGCAGGGTGAAGCCCGGGAATGCCGCCCACCAATTGTTCGGATCATTGAATAGCATAAACAGGAACACCAGTGCGACTGCCGCAAAGACCATGCCCCAAAAGATTCCGCTTCCGTTCGAGATGATGCCTTGAACGTCGAGCAGGGACAGTATGCCGCCAACAACCAGCAATACGCCAATGAGTAATCGTGGATCGATACGTCTCATTTTGTTCTCCTTTCAGATCACCTTACAGAAACCGAACCCAGACCAGCCTCGATATTTATTTCTGAGCGGTCTGCGGACGTGTCAAAGTTGGAGGATTGATAAATTCCTGAATCCAAACGCGGGAAACGGTTTGTGTCCACGTTGACAGCCGTCACACCCTCTCTCACACGAATACGTGCCGCAGCCATTTCAGGGACGCGAATGTTGATGGAAGCCGCACCCACTTCAATGTCCAGGAGAGACGCACCACGTGATGGCATGGTCACATTTGTACTGCTGGCGCCGGTCTTCAGTGCGAGCCGCGTCACCAGCACATCCGTCAGATCGATATTGAGCGAACTCGCGCCCGCTTCCACCGTTAACAGGACTGGGACTTCCTGGGTCAGTTGGAATTGCCAGATGCCTGCGCTTGGACCGATAAAGGGGACGAATGATGGACCCGCTTCCACGCGGACCTCAAGCTGGTCACCGTTTAATTGACTTCTTCTGTTCATCCCGGAGCCAGCTGTACCTACAATGGCCTGCCCCAACGGCGCACCGCCGCTGATCTCGATCTGCCCCGCGCCATGCGAGAAGTTGTATTTCACACTTTGTGCCCCGCCCAAGGGGATTGAAAATTCATCTTCGGGAGAACGCGCGGGTTTCCAATAAACTCCAAGAATGATCCAGCCCCCCACGAGGATCAACACAAGCGGCCAGAAATATTGAAAGATGTTGCGTACGATGCCCTGTGCCTGCAGATATAGAAGCACGCCGACTACAATGAGAGCAGTACCCCAAAAAATGTTATCGCGTCTCATGATTTTGCCCTCGGTTCTGCAAGAAACCGCGCAGAAGAATATAGAGACCCAATACTATTAGCAGGACCGCCGCACCATAATCACCGAGCAGGCCCAGCCCGCCGAAGAATGTGGCGAAAATGAGGAACATTACCACGCTGACGATAATAAGGTTTAGCCCGCGTGCCAGGTTATGACGGGTATGCTCGCCAAGCAGGCCCGCCAGGATCGTTCCCACGCCAACAAAGCCGGGAATCAATGTCCACATGTATGCCCATGAACCGAAATCGCCTGTGGAATTTTGATAGTAGAGGATGCCACCGATCCCCGCAACGATCGCGGCAGGGACAGACATGCCCGGCGCGCCCGTGATCAGACCGATGAGGAAGATCAACAAACCCGCGCCGATGGTCCACATGGGCCAGGCAAAGTTATCAGCCAGCCATTCCTGCACGGCTGGTACCTGGCGGCTGACAACCAGCCAGGCGCCAATTAATATGAGAAGGATTCCGAGAAAAAGATTTGAACGGTTTTGTCGCATGGTGAATCTCCTTGTAGGAAATGAGTAGTTCAATATCATTATACGGAAAAACAACGGTCAGGTTTCAGCGGAGTTTGGGATTGACCTGCACACATTTAATTTCGGCCTCATTCGAACACGCAGCTGGTGCCCGGGATTAATCTACTCCTCGATCAAAAGGTTGACGACGATTCGCTAGCGACTCAATGGAGGCAGTGAGAACCACTCTCCCTTTTGGGTAGGATGTTCGGAGGGGACAAGCTTTTGTTCCTCAACCAGGCCGGCAATTGTTCTCGTTATCAATTCCTTTCTCCACCCAAATAATTTTGCCGCGTCCCTTTCCTGCGCCGCGCCGACCGAGTCGAAATAAAGCTCCATGAGTTTTGAGCGCGCTTCCCCTTCGCCGATATGACGCGCACGCTCAGGCAGATCGGGAAAATGACGTGGGACAACTTCGTAGATGAAAGCGTACTTCCATGCGCCCGCTTTGGCAACGCCAATGGGAAGAATTTTAAAATCCGCCTGCAAAACTTCGAGCGCCTTGCTAAACTCGGAATCCTTGGCATTCATCAGTTTGGACGCGCTTCGCAGGTCAATGGTGTGGAGCGGACCCTCATCGAGCAGTGCTTCATAGACCAGCTTTGCAGCCAGTGACAAACGTCCCTCTTCGTAGGCCAGGAGATAATCCTCTTCCGGCGAACCGTAATTTTCTGACAAGGCGTAAAAATAGGGAGCACATTCCAGCGAGATCATGGTCGCTTTTTTGCGAAGGATCTTGGCGTAATAACAGATCTTTTTCCCAAGGGCGTTATCCTTCCATCCCCAGGTAATGTGACCGGGATCATCGTGCTTGTCAGAAACGGTCCGGTTTCCCGCAGCTGCCATCCACAGGTTCGGCAGGTCAATACCTTTGATTGGCCAAAAATATACAAAGCCGCGCGAATTGACAAACGCGCGTGCCGCCCTCGCGGATCTCACGCGTAAAAACGGAGACAGGCGAAAGGTCCGGGCGCGATACGAGTTTAATTTTTTCAAGTCCAGATTGGGCATGAAAATAATTTTAGCCCATCTCCTAAAATACAACAAACCAGAAGGTGGGAGCGCTCAAAGTTTGTTGGTCAATAAGCTCAAGCCGCCGTCCTCGGCGGCGCTTTTCGAGTAAATCCTGCGCCGAGGACGGCGCAGGGAGCAAACTCATCTACATACTCTTAGTGCACCCCAGAAGGTCGGGGAGTGGCTAAAGGAATGGGCCATATCTCTTCTCACCACACACCAGCCCCGCTGGGGTGGTGCCGGGGGAGAACACAGAGTTCACGGAGAATGTAGAAGGTTTTCTCCGTGTACTCCGTGGTGAAACTATTGGGCAAGCCCACACACTTATCCACTCTTGCGAAGACATGAACGATGCATCGTTTATGAACAGGTATTGCAAGGTCTGCGTTGGGATCCATGTTATAAAATAATACTCACCCACGGAG
>JANMSY010000290.1:0-25936 GCA_031389865.1 Anaerolineales bacterium
CGGGACAGGGACGATGTATGGCGTGCTTAATGCGCCGCGCACATGCGGGTCTGGATGTAATGTCATCACCCAGTCGATCAAATGATTCGCCAGGGCAATAATGGCCGGTTGAGATCGTCCCGACTCGGGCATGTCCTGGCTGGGGTTTTCGTCGATAAATCTACGCAGCAGGTCCGGGTCCGCAGTGGTGAAGGTCTCGAAGATGGCCTGGTTGGGGTCACCCACGCGGACCCAGTTGCCGCCCTCACCACTCAATAGACCCAGGATCCTCTGTTGTGAAATACTCGAGTCCTGTGCTTCATCTTCCAAAATGAACGGATACCGAAATCGTAATCGTTCCAGATATTCATGGTCGTTTTCGAGCAGCGTCAATGCCAGGCGGATCAGATCATCGAAGTCCACGGAGCCGCGATAGGCGAGGGCGCGCTGATAGTCCGCATAAATGCTGTAGCCCAGTTCAGCCAGAGGCAGAGGCGCAGGCGACGCGTCGAGTTTGGCTCGCAGGCTTTCGGGAGTCAGGAGGCGGTCCTTCGAGGAACGGATAAATGCCAGCGCGAGCGAGTCCATCAAATCCGGAAGCTGGTCACGCTTCACCCAGTCCCGTTTTGAATTGTCCAGCGAGGCGTCGAGATAGTCATCCAGCGAATTGGACGCCAGCCACGCATTGACCGACTCGCGGCGGATAAAGCCCGCCTCACGTTCATCGACAATACTGAAGCGCTCCTCAAGCCCCACACGGGCCGGCTTCTCACGGACAATGTCATGTGCCAGTCCATGCAGCGTGCGGACACGATATCGGTAGAGTGCCTCCAGTGGGTTATCGAAGAAGCGTTTAATGCGCGTTTCGAAGTTATCCACGGCCGAGTTGACGAGGGTCACAATGAGTACTTCCTGCTCATCCTGAAGAGCACCACTGTGAATGATCTGCGCAGCCAGCGCGGAAAGAATATGCGTCTTCCCTGCGCCAGGGACCGCCGCAATGCCCAGGCGGCCGCTGCGATACTTCAATATTTCCTGTTGCGAGTCACGGGGAGTAAATTGATTCATGTTCCTATAATTTTACACCCAGCAAAGTGGTTTTAGAACATTTGAGTTATTTTCTTTGTGTTGATGATCATAACTCGGCTCGACTTTCAAATCTGTAACTCACAAACCTATTCAACGTCATGGTTCTGACTATAATACGATAATGTGAATGGGAGTTGTCCCAAATTCACATCGCACTTTTGCAGGAAATCCCTCGCCCAGTGAGCGAGAGGAGGCGTACAAAAGCAAATATATTCTTCCTTTCATGCGGGTTTGAAATGTAGGCAATATATATCAACTCAAGAGGAGAATTTGCAATGCGTACAAATAAGGTTCGTTTGGTGATCGCGATCGTCCTGATCGCGATGTTGGCAGCCTTCCCGTTATCTGCAGGCGCCTCCCATTCGTGGGGAAATTATCACTGGGCGCGCACCGCCAATCCTTTCACGCTCAAAACCGGTGATAATGTTGACGCTAACTGGGATGCCTACCTTAATACCACCGTCACTGACTGGAGTGTGTCCACCGTACTTGATTTGTCGAAAGTCGATGGCTTGACCACCGGGCGCAGATGCCGCCCCACCGCTGGGCGCGTTGAAGTCTGCAATGCCGCGTATGGAAGCAACGGCTGGTTGGGCTTGGCGCAAATCTGGTTAAGCAATGGCCATATCTCGCAGGGCGTAGCCAAGATGAACGACTCGTACTTTAAACTGCCGCAGTACAACAACAGTGCGGAGAAGAATCACGTAATGTGTCAGGAAGTCGGCCACACACTTGGTCTCGGTCACACCTCAGAGGATGGCAGTTCACAGCGGACGTGCATGGATTATTCGACTGACGTCAACAGTCAGCATCCAAACCAGCACGATTACGATATGCTCGCGTCCATTTACTTCCACTTGGATAGCACCACCACCATTGGCTCTGCACCTGTTGGATTTGCCCATGCTGATGTTCATGCGCAGGAGAACTGGGGCACAAAAGTTTCTGAATCAGCCGATGGACGTTCCGCCATTTTCGTCCGCGACTTTGGGAATGGCTTCACGATTATCACCCACGTAACATGGGCTAAATAGCCGTTACCGATAGAAGTTTTGCAACAGGCGACAGGATGTTCTGTCGCCTGCTTATTTTTTAATACCCAGACTAAGGCGCACTCTTTAAGGCGATATCCGCCTTCCAATCGTTGACCGTGAATGACGACCGGGAAATTTCCTGTGATTCGTAGCCCGCCGCTTGAACTGTTATTTTTATCGTATCCGTATCATGGAAAAACACGTTATTGAAGGCGAAGGCTCCCTCCGTATTCGTCCCCAGGATTCCTGAGCAAAGCGACGAGGATGTGTAGGACTGATGTTCACAGGTAACAGTTGCATCTGCAATCGGTGCGCCAGTAGCTGCATCCGTGACCCGCCCGTGCACCAATCCCAGGCCCAGATCACCCAGGACAAGTTGCTGTGTCGAAGAAGAGGTTTGAGTGGCAGCCTGATTCAGCAGGTTGAAGTTGTACGAACCTAATTTGCTTCTATCAGCGTTACAGGTACCATCCAGCGTGACAAGATAATTGTTATCCTGCCAATATCCATCTTCCACGGGATAGATGAATCCATCATTGGCGGCAGGCAGGCCGGCAAAATCCTGTTGTTTGATGGCTTTCACGCTGTTAAAATCACCGGCAAGCTCAAAAAGATCAATCGTGAATCCATGAAGCAGGCATCCCCCCACCCGGACCCTTCCAGGCTGGCGATATATCTTCCATCCTTGGATGGCACCGGTCCCCAGCGACCCCTGAAGGATGTATCACTTTTGTACACCCGCCGCATGATGCCACTGGGAACATCCACGATCCAGAGGTGATCACGTATGCCCAGAGTCATTGGATGCTTTTGTTCAGAGCGGTCTCGATCCACAAACAGGAAGTGTTTGCTATCCTCAAACCAGGATACGTAGGGAACTTCAAGGGCCCTATAGATCTCAGTGGAGGTCCCGGTTAAAACATTCTTTAAAACAATGCGCTTTTGACCATATACCTCAACTCCCCACTGGGAATCGAGGGACCCATATCCGGCAGTGAATTCATCGGAATCAATATTGTCCAAACCAATATTAAATGTAATCCACTCTGTGACTGGAGATGAAACTCCCGGGCTGATGGGCTGCAAAACGTTATCAATGTAAAGGCGCAGCTGATAGCCGCCGGAGTTGAGTCCAGTGTCATTATCGTAAATGGATACGTCACGGATTGTCCCATTTGCGCCATATTTTCCAAAATCCCAGGCTTCTTCACGCTTCAACCACAATTGATCGTTCCAATACCATTCCCTTCTTACCAGCAAGCCTGCGCGCATATTTTGATAATCCCAGATGGCATGGACTGCTTTTGTTCCTGCAGGAAAGGAAGATGATTGAGTAGAGTCATCAGGCGAAGATGCAGTTCTTGCGTTATAGAAAACAGGATATGTTGTGGGGGGAACTGGCGTAGGCGTGGGTGACATGGGTGGAGCCGTTGCAGAAATCGTGGCGACCGGTGTCAGGAGAATCTCTTGGGTGACAGACGGAATGGGTTGCGAAGGATCAGGAGTCAATACTTCAACATTGAATGTACAGCCCGAAATTAAAGAGATCACAACGATGCAGAATATAAATAATTTTTTCATGGCAAGCCTTTTCCTTAAGTACCGCCCAGCTGCATCAAAAGATCGGCGTATAAGATAAGCGGTTGATTGCCTTTAAACGAATTTCCTCCCTTGGGTGTTCCATCTCAATACTTATGTACTGCACCAGAATCTACACGACCACTAACAGGATCTCCGATCCAATTCATCATGGGATTGCACAGTGTTTATATCCATGGGTTTACATAAGACAAGAAAAACTCGGCCAGATGAACAAGAATGCAACCTGATGCTCCCATTGAAAGACGGTTACTTAGGTTCAAATTTTTGAAAGCGTATCAACCCCGATCCATGCAGCCAAAACTTAAACAACACTCCTAAAATGCCAAATCCATAAACAATACTTCGTCTCAAATTGATGGAAGAAGCCTCAGGAAAATAACGTGTGGTAATTGGCACTTCCTGAAAAGTAAGATTGCACATCATGCCTTGTGCGATGATCTCTGTATCAAAGATAAAATCATCGCTATTTTCCATAAAGCGGACTGTTTCAAGATATTTACGTGAATAGGCTCGGAAACCCGAGTGGATTTCCGTCAGATAACGACGAAAGACAATATTTGCAAAAGCCGTCAACAAAACATTTGCTACGTATTTCCACCACGGCATGCCGCCTTCCAACGGATGCCCACCCAACATACGCGAACCGAAAGCTGCAGTTGCTTCACCGTCCAGGATGGGCTTAATTAGTTGGGGAATTACCTTGGCATCATACTGGTGGTCAGGATGCAGCATTACCACCAGATCTGCCCCACGTTCCAACGACGCGGTATAACATGTCTTTTGGTTCCCGCCATATCCTCGGTTTTTCGGATGCACGATCACTGTTAAACCAGCTTCTCGAGCAATGTCCGCCGTATTATCTTTGGATGCATCATCAACAAGAATAATATTTTGGCGATACTCTGCAGGAATTTCATTCAGGGTACGGGTCAGGGTTTTCGCAGCATTATAAGCAGGCAGGACAATAAAAATTTTTTTCCCACATGTATCGCTCATGTCTTTCTTGCCTCCACAATGAACTGATAGCCCAGAAGGGTTGGCAACAAAGATGTACACCGGGCAAGGACAGCATGCAGCAACCTGCCTGGTGGTGTAATAAACAAACTTGATACCAGTTCCAATGGGATTGGGGTAACCTGAATGGAGACGATTTCCAGGCCGCTACTCTTTATCATGGCAATCAGGCTTTTACGTGTGAAGAACCGAAGATGAGTGCGATCAAGGATGCCGCGGTCTGTATACTCGAAGCGTCCGATCAATAAATTAAGCCGTACCCAAAGATTCGCCACATTTGGTACAGAAACAATAAATACACTATTTGGAGATTGATACCCAACGAGTTTCTGTAATACCACATCAGGAGCAGGAAGGTGTTCCAATATGTCACCTAAAACAACTACATCATATCCTCCCAAAAATCCTTCCTCAACCTCATCAATGGAACATGCCCAAATTCTTTCATAGAGCGGCGCTGCAATTTGTGCCCAACTTGCGTTGGGTTCAACGCCGAAGAGACGAAGTGATTTGTTCTGACACATCCGTGCCAGGGTGCCTGAGGCGGTACCTACATCCAAAACTTTACTCCCTTCAGGAAGAACATTCAGACGCGCGGCAATGATCGTGTGACTTGACCATACGCTTGGTTTATCATAATAAGGCAAATTTAATGTCATAGATGCAGCAGGGCATACAGGAAAATACCGGGGATATACTGCAAGATGGAGATAGCAATGAGCCAGGTAAGCACCCTCCTGGATGCCCATTGAGCTCCAGCGGCAGTTAATAGAAGTAAGGGAACCGTAAAATCAAGAGTATAACGGGGACCGTACTGCACCCACCCTGTCCCCATTAATAGAAGTATGGGGATACTCGTGGCAAGAATTGAAATAACCAACATCACGATGTAAGAATTACGATACTCACGAATAACTCCTTGAAATGCATAAAAGAAAACTGGACTGAGCAGAAAAAGAGAGCCACCCATGAAGGTCTCCTCACTTAATGGAAACGGATAGTGAATATATTGATAGTAAACGTTGACAGGCAGGTAATATAGATTGAAAGCCCCATATTTTTGATAATCTTCTACAAAAAATTTCGACATCTGGTGATGGCGGATTCCCAGTTCAAAAGGATCTCCAAAGCGCACAAAGTTATAGTGGAGAAAAAGCAATCCCATTACGAACACGGGCAACAGTCCGGCTATCATGAACAGATACAACCTGGGTCGATCGTCCCAATTCCTTGCAAGCAAATAATAAGCGGGCCAGATCCCAGTAAACAATAAATGATTCCGGGTGAGCATGGCACAGGCTATCAAGATACCTGTAACGAAAAATGATGCCATGCCTTTTAATTCGATTGCCGAAAGATAAGCCAACCCGACCAGAAGGAAGCCCAATAGTTGTGCAGTGTACCAAACCTGGCCAAACGGAGCCAATATTACATGGACCGTCCCAAGTGTGAAAAAACATAACAGCATGCCTCGGTATTCGGGATTAATACGTATTAAACCCACGCGGTCCACCGCGCGCAGAAGAGCCGCCATCACTGCCACATTGAGGGAGGCCACAAACACGTTAAAGAATACATCACTAAAACTGACACCAAATAAGGCTACAAAAGGCATCAGTATAATGGCAGGCATTGGCGGCCAATAAAGATAATAATGTCCATTAAAGATTGAGAGATCATGAACACTTGTTGGCTGAAGTCGCAAATACAGTTGTCCATGGAGAAATGCATCAGCCAAAAAATTGAAATAGGCAGTATCACGTACTCGAAATGGATTGCCACCCAGGGTCGACAAAACGAAGTAAGCTACAAAGGCGAATAAGAATGCAAATAATGGTTTCTCCAGCAGGAGAAAAGAACGTGAAATAATGGATCGAATTTTTGCAGCCATTTGCGACGATTATACCTGTGGCACGAGGGAACTACCAAAATGGTCATTACCGATAAGTTTGATAAGAGTTTTTGACCCGTTTGTCAATACAGGAGCAATCAATCACCCCGGACTTAACACCTTTTGAAACGCGCGCAACAATTCGCCGCGCTGTTCAAATCCGCTTTCGCCCAGTTCGGAGATCCCCAGATAGATGCGTTGGCGACAACGAAGAAGGAGTCCTGAAATCAGCCGCGCCATCGCCTCTCTGCTCTCCTGAACTTCGTCCGCATCTGTCCACATTCGTCCGGGTTCCCATTCGCGGCGTAGGACATGAGGATGGGTCAACGGCTGTACGAGCCGCTCGTACCAACCGCTTGAACCGGAGTCGAGCCAGAATTGATAGGTCGCCGGGCGGTTCATCATCAGGAATGTATGCGCAGGGGAGACCAAAACCGCGTCCTTATCCTGGCTTCTCCAGCCTTCGATATAAGAGGCAGCGATCACTCCCTCATCCAGCATGGCAAGATATTCCCTGCCCATATCAAAATCAGGACGGTCCTTGCCCACCATGGACGATTCCATCGCCACGCGGAAGTTCTTCACCGATTCAACGAGACTCCCCGCCACGCGGACCGAGTCAAAATCCCTATGGTAGCCGAAGCCTGCCTGTGACAATACTTCACCGAAAAATTTGCGGAAGAAATGATCGAGCGCAAGCGGCATTCCTTCCCGATATACACTCAGCCAGTCACGAAGAGTGGAGTAGCGATTGCCGAGCGAGAATGTAATACGCTCCTGCACATCGGTCATGATGTTCTCGAATGAAGAGAGCGAAAGATCGCGCTGACGATAGACAATATCTGTCAACAGTTGTGCACGCACGAGATCAAGCCCATCAATGGATTGCATGAGAGCATAGGCCACGTCAAATTTTGGAGGGTGGATGTTCCAATGCGGATGAGCCAGCGCGGCAAATGTGATCAACGCGTGCGATGCGGGTTCGTCGCGCAAGGACCGTGACGGGCGATGCGAGCGCCATGGAATACTGCGCGCTTCAAGTCTGTTCGTAATGGAAAAGCGCAGGGCGTCTGAAAGATAGGGGGCAAGAATGACGATCTCCGAGGCAGGAGTTCCGGACGAAATCAACTTTTCCGTTTCATCCACAACCGTATCAAGAAGCTCAGGATAAAAATGAGATTGAACCACCGAGAGGGCAGAACCCTCAGGTTTCTGAGTTTCAACCTTTGATTCAAAAGTGGGGTCAATGGCTTTGATCAGTCCTTCTCTTAAGAAGGCGACTGATGCGTTGGACACAAATGATTCCTGCATTTCAATCTGGGCATCGCAGAGCTGGTTCAATGAACGCCCCGTAATAATATCCGCGCCCAGGAAGTAGCGGAATCCGCCACTCGGGTCAAAGAGAAGCAGTGCCGAATCAAAGTCAGGCAGCCAGTCACGGATAATGTCATGAGAGCGGGCATTATCCTCTTCGACGTTGTCATAAATCAAATGGCGATAGGTACGCGTTAGATAATCCCTGGCTTGAGGCAGCTGCCACAGAATATTCGAGAATACTTCCATTTGCAATGAGAAGTCGAGCAGGTTGTTTTGCAGACAATACTCGCGGAAGCGGTTGGCGCAATCCTGCGCGTCCATGTAGACGCGTCTTTGTGCAGGGTCGCCGTAGTAGGCTGCATCCAGTCGCTCCGCGATTTGGGTATGCGGGAAGCCGATCACCGCGGCTTTGTTGAGGTTGTCAAGGATCTGGGAATACAGACGGTTTCGATCCATCGTCACCGATTCGAAATATCCCTGCTCCAACAGCGGGCGGACAATATGCGCCATGTAATACTGGGCGGTCTCAAGCGAGAGAAAAATCGGAGGTTGATCGGGTCCATCGAAGCCGGCTGCCTCCGCCACGATCGGCCAGAAGAGATCCACAATGCGGCGGGCAAGCCCACCCATGGTGGCCGAAGTCACCTCCCCACCTGCACTCCGTTCCGGGCTATAAAGCAAATCAAGAAACGGCTCCTGCATGGTCCGTTGCGGGGTAAGCATGAGGATCGAATCAGCAGGTACGCCTTGGTCGAGCAGGAATCGCATACGCTCCACTGCCGCGGTCGTTTTCCCCGTCCCGGCAGGCCCGGAGACGAAAAGTTTTAAGTCGAGAGAGGATTCAATGATTTGACGCTGTATCAGATTAAAGTCAGTCATGAAGCGAGGGTACCGGATGGCAATCGTTTTGTCAACGGAAAAGACCCCAGCCTTTCGGGCCAAAACCTGTTCCCAATTAATGGGCGTTCCGAAGGGGACATTTTAACTTTGCACAAAGGGGACATTACCACTTTGCAGTAACAGGCGTTCCCGTCCCCGTTGACACATCTCCAGCCCGCATGTATAATATCGTCCGCTTCTGCCCTGGCGGAATTTTGCCGGGGCTGATGTTTGTCGAGAAGCATCGAGACCCCCAGCTTCCCCGTTTTGCAGGCGACGAGTGTAAGAACTCCGCAGGTATACGGCGAAGTGAATGACTGGAGAAAGTAAAAATGAGATTCGCAATTGTTGAAACTGGCGGCAAGCAGTACCGTGTCGTCGAAGGGCGCACCATCGAAGTGGATCGCCTTCCTGTGGAAGCGGGTAAAAAGTTTGACTTTGAGCGCGTCCTGCTTATGGCGGACGGCGACGATGTCATGGTCGGAATGCCCACTGTGAGTGACATCCTGGTCAAGGTTACAGTGGTTGATCACACCAAAGGCCCCAAGATCGACCGATTCAAATATCGCCCAAAGAAACGCATCCGTGTACGCGGCGGGCATCGTCAGCATTACACACGTCTGCTGGTGGATTTCATCGGCAAGCCCGATGAGGAGCGCAAAGTCGAGAAGGCTGAGCCTGCTCCTGTTCCGGTCCTAGTGGAAGAAACGCCGAAAGCTGAGATAAAGGCAAAAGCCGAGAAACCAGCCAAAGCTGACGCGAAGCCCGAAGCGCCGAAGTCCACCAAGAAGGCGCCTGCAAAAACTGCAACAACCAAGTCGTCTTCCAAAAAGACTGAGAAAAAGTAAGAGAGGTAGTCATGGCACATAAAACAGGTGGCGGTTCAACCCGCAACGGAAGAGATTCGAATTCCCAGCGTTTGGGCGTCAAACGCTATGCTGGTCAGTTCGTGCTTTCTGGCAACATCCTTGTGCGCCAGCGCGGCACGAAAATCAAACCCGGTTTGAATGTGGGCGCCGGCAAGGATGATACCTTGTTCGCTACCGCTGACGGGATCGTGATGTACGATATTACGCATGGGCAAAAGCGTGTCAATATCGTCCCTCAGCCGCCCGTGGAGATCTAAAATGAGACCAGATATTCATCCCACTTTTTACACTGAGGCGAAGGTTTCCTGTGCGTCCTGTGGCAACACATGGACGACCGGTTCCACCCGCAAGGAACTGCGCGTTGACATCTGCTCGAAGTGTCATCCATTCTTTACCGGTGAATCTTCCCGCCTGCTCGATATCGAAGGTCAGGTGGACCGCTTCTACAAGAAGCTGTCTGTCCGCCAGACATATGTTGAACAGCAGAAGGCGAAGGAAGAACTGAAGGGTTCCCCCGAACGTCCGATTGCCGAACTCGGGCTTGCAACTCGCGCTGTCGACTCCTTGAAAAAAGCAGGCATTGAGAATGTCGGGCAATTCCTCGAGAGACTCAACGCAGGCAACGAAGGCGTTTTGTCAGTGCCCGGTTTTGGACAGGCATCACTGACCGCTGCAAAGAAGAAATTGCGCGCGCTTGGTTATGAGATCCCGGCAGCCGCAGCATCATAACAGTCTTGCGGATTAATTAATCTCAGGTAAACTTACGGGCAGATGTGAAAGCATCTGCCCGTTTTATTTTTACCCCCACCGCCCTGTGGGCACCTCCTCCATTTTCCAGCTTAAGTTCGCCAGAAAACAGGAGGTTGGGAGGTGGTTCAGGAGAATGTATGCGTCATACCCAGGGTTCGATTGAAGTGGTCTGTGGCTCGATGTTCAGTGGCAAAACGGACGAGTTGATCCGCCGTCTTATCAGGGCCACCATTGCAAAACAAAAAGTACAGGTTTTCAAACCAGCCATTGACGTGCGCTATGCGGTGGAAAAAGTGACATCGCATGCAGGGTCAAACTTTGATGCCTGCCCTATTGAAAGAGCAGCAGACATCCATGGCAGACTCGACAAGGACACCACCGTCGTTGGAATTGACGAAGCGCAGTTCTTCGACCCCGAGATCGTTCAGATCGTAGATGAATTGGCATCACGCGGCATACGTGTCCTGGTGGCCGGCCTGGATACCGACTTCCGAGGTGAGCCGTTTGGTCCCATACCATTTTTGATGTCGCGTGCCGAGCGTGTGGACAAGCTGCATGCGATCTGCATGGTCTGTGGCGGCGAAGCCTCGCGCACACAGCGACTGGTCAACGGCAAACCGGCACGTTATGACGATCCCGTGGTCATCGTTGGTGCATCCGAAATGTACGAAGCCCGCTGCAGGCTGCACCACGAGGTGCCCCGCTAGGGGTGCGAAACCCCGCGTGAGTTACACAAAATCACTCAATTCCTTGAACCAGGAGACAGCAATGACTGGAAAAGAGCGAACTGCACTGATCTTGTTTTTTGTACTTGCCTTTGCCATCACCTGGACTGCCCAGATTGCCGGCATGCAAATGGCACAATCGACCGGCATCGTATTTAGCAATGAAGATAATTTCTGGCATTTTATTGCTGTAATATTCAATGGAGATGTGCGGTTACCCTATTTGGTATTTACATTGGGAGCCGGCCCTCTGCTCGCGGCAGTCATTGTTCTGGCAATCTTTGAAGGACGCGAAGGACTGAAACAATTGTTCGCTCAAATGGGCATATGGAAGTTGCCTGCTCACTGGTATCTGATCATACTGGCTTTACCTGTTGCACTGTCATTGGTCAGTCTGTTGTTCGGATTTCTTTCCAATGGGATGAGTCCGCTGGATTTGGACCCAAGACTACCGAGTGTTTACTTTCTCCCATTCCTGTTGTACATGATCATTTTCACAGGCTTATGGGAGGAACCAGGCTGGCGCGGGTTTGCACTGCCACGCTTGCAGAAAGCGTTCAACGCAGAAACCTCCAGCTGGATTCTGGGAGTATTATGGGGTGCGTGGCATCTTCCTGTAAACCTGTACTTGAACTGGGAAGCCGGTCCTGCTGTTATCATCCCCATAATAATTGGGCTATTGCTTGGCACAGTCGGCTGGACCATCGTCAACACATGGGTGTACAACAACACCCGTAGCCTGTTTTTGATGATCATCCTGCATGGATGGACAAATGCCGTTCAATCATACCTGGTCCTTTCCTCCGGGAACATGACCGCGATGACGATCTTCGGAATATTGCCCTGGGCGCTGGCAATTTATCTCCTGAAGAAATATGGAAAGGAAAACCTTTCCCCCACCCTGCGCCCACAGCATTAAAAAGAGATCCATATGCAACAATACCAGGACATTCTTGCCGAAATATTGATAGACGAAGAGGCGCTTCAGAATCGTATCAAGGAGTTGGGAGCCGAAATCAGCGTGGATTACCCCGACGGGAATCTGCTGCTTATTTGCATATTGCGCGGTGGCGTTCCATTTCTCGTTCACCTCAGCCGCCAGATATCATCGCCTCATATGATGGACTTCATGGCGGTTTCTTCCTACGGGGTGGGGAAGCGCGAATCAGGCGGCACCGTTCGTGTGACCCTTGATCTGCAAACCGACATCCACGATAAAGACGTGCTTCTGGTCGAGGACATCGTTGACAGCGGTCACACCATTGCATCTGTGCTTGAACTTTTGCAATTACGTCAGCCCCGCAGCCTAAAGGTCTGTGCGCTGCTTGATAAAGCCGAGCGAAGAGAAGCCCTTGTGTCAATCCATTATCGAGGCTTCAGCATCCCCAACAAATTTGTCTTTGGTTTCGGTCTTGATCTCGACGAATACTACCGAAACCTGCCCTTTGTTGGTGTTGTAGATCTCGACAAATACGTGCCGCCTTCCTGAGTCAGGATCCATGTCCAGCGATTCTCAAGCTCCCTCTTCCCCCTACGCCGGACGCTGGGTTGCCCGTTTGCATGGCAAGATCATTGCCCAGGGAGGGACACCCGAACAAGCGCTACGGGCTGCACAGACCAGCCGCCACAAGGAAAGACTGGAAATTGTTTTTATGCCTGTCCCATTTTCGTATTCGGAGCTGGTTGCTAGAGTGCGTGATGCACTGCCTAAACAGGAAATTTACCTGGTTGGGGGCGCTGTGCGCGACATGCTACTGAACCGCCCCTCAAGCGACTTTGATTTTGCCGTGCCTTCGAACGGTATCTCCCTGGCCCGACAGGTTGCCAACAACCTGAACGCGGCTTTTATGGCTCTCGATGCTGAACGCGACACCGGGCGCGTCATCGTGACTGGAACAGCTGGCACACGTACCTTCCTGGATTTTGCCACGTATCGCGGTAGCACTCTTGAGAAAGACCTGCTCGCCCGGGATTTCACTATTAACGCCATCGCATTCGATTTGCATGCACAGACGTTGATCGATCCTCTTAATGGCGCTTCAGATTTGCAGATAAAATCCATTCGCGCATGTTCATCCACATCATTGCAGGACGACCCTGTGCGGATTCTGCGAGCGGTACGTCAAGCCGCGGCATTTGGGTTCAAGATCCAACTCGAAACACGCAAAGCCATGAAGCAGGCCGCACATTTGTTACCGAATATTTCGCCTGAGCGCCAGCGCGATGAACTCTTCAAAATCCTTGAAGGGCCGAAACCAGATGCATCGCTGCGCGCGTTGGAAATGCTTGGCGTTCTCCCTCATCTGCTCCCTGAACTTTCTGCATTAAAAGGTGTGGAACAATCTGCGCCGCATATTTACAACGTCTGGGAGCATACACTGCGTGCTCTGGCATATTTGGAAGACATCCTGTCTGCGCTTACTCCAGGATATAACGCGGACAATACGAACGATCTCTTCACAGGTTTACTCACGCTCCGTATCGGACGTTTCCGCGAGCATTTTGCAGCGCACTTCGCCGAAACCCTTAACATGGACCGTTCTGTTCGTGCAGCACTTTTCTTCGCGGCACTGTATCACGATGTCGAAAAGTCAGCCACACGATCCATGGACGACGCGGGACGAATCCGATTTTTTGATCACGACATCAAAGGCGCAGGGACCGCATCACGGCGTGGAGAGGCGTTCAATTTAAGCAACGATGAGGTCGAGCGGATCAATAAGATCATCAGGAATCATATGCGCTTCCATTTTTTCACAAGTCGAATGGAAGGCGACAAGCAGGAGCCCTCACGCAAAGCCATTTACCGTTTCTTTCGCGACGCGAGTGAAGCGGGCGTTGATCTTGTGTTATTGGGTCTCGCTGATCTACGGGGCACACGCGGTAACACACTTACACAGGAAAATTGGGCTGCCGCACTGGATGTCGCGCGTATTTTGCTTGAAAATTACTGGGAGAAACGCGAAGAGACGATCGCTCCACCACGCCTGTTGGACGGCAACGATCTCATGCGTGAGCTGAATCTCGAGCCGGGGCGTATCGTCGGTCGATTGCTGGAAGCCATTCGGGAGGATCAGGCAACAGGCAGGATCGAAACACGCGAGCAGGCGCTCGGCTTTGCGCGCGAACAATTGGGAGAAATGAAGAATTCATGAACATCGTATATTTCGATCTCGAAAGCCAGAAACTCTTTCAGGAAGTGGGCGGACGCGATGCTTCAAAGCTGTTGCTGGCTTGTGGCGTAACATGGGCATCACACAGGAATGATTTTGTCGTTTATTGGGAAAAGGATGCAGCCGCGTTGGTTGCCGAGTTAAAGTCTGCAGATCGCGTGATTGGATTTAACATCATCAACTTTGATTATGAAGTGCTGAAACCTTATGCCCCCAATGTAAACTTCCGTTCGTTCCGCTCAACGGATATGCTGCAGGATATCTTTCGTACTTTGAATTTCCGTTTGAGTCTGGACTCCATTGCAAAGGCCACACTCGGGACAACCAAGACTGCAGATGGCATCCAATCGGTTGAGTGGTACCGCAACGGCGAGTTGGACAAGGTTGCTGAATACTGCAAGGCAGACGTGGATATTACGCGCCGCGTCTACGAGTTTGGCTGCACTAATCATTTTGTGTATTACTACTCGAAACTGGGTAGTAAGTTAAAAGTAGCTGTGAATTGGAAATGAATAGGAAGGAAAAAATGGAAACAATAGTTGTTAACGATGTACGAATTGCTTATGAACGACATGGAAAAGGAACTCCACTGGTGCTGTTGCATGGCTTCCCTCTCGATCGGCATGTATGGGATGACGTTGTCCCATTGCTGGAAGATAGTTTCGATCTGATCATCCCTGATCTGCGCGGGTTCGGTGACTCAAGCACAGTCGATTCGTTTTATGCGATGGATGACTTTGCCTTGGACATTGCGGGCCTGCTCGATCATCTTGGTGTTGACAAAGCCGCGATTGCTGGACATTCCATGGGTGGGTATGCTGCACTTGCCTTCGCAAGACTCTTCCCTGAACGTGTGCTGGGGCTCGGGTTGGTTTCCTCACAGGTACTGGCTGATGCGCCTGAGCGAAAAGAGGGACGTCACAAGTCCGCGGCGGAAGTGACAGACAAAGGCATTGCCAGCATCGTTGAGATGATGACGCCGAAATTCACAGCGGATATCCGCTTGCAGGAATACGCCCGCAAGTCCATGGAACGGCAACAGCCCGCGGCATATATCGGCGCGCTCAAGGCCATGGCGGAACGGGTTGATTCTACTCCCCTGCTGTCCTCCATTACGTTTCCTGTGGTGATCGTACATGGGGACGCAGACTCATTGATCCCCATCGATCGCGCTCGCGAAGTGAAAGCCGCAGTCGGGGATGCCTATCTCGTGGAGTTGAACGGAGTCGGTCATATGCCGATGATGGAAGCCAAAGAAAAAACTGCAGAAGCTCTGAAACATCTCGCCTAAGAAAAAATCCCATCACAGGTTGTGATGGGATTTTTATTTAATGAAGACGTTTTCGATTGCTGTGAAGCGGAAGTGATCGTGTCCTATGATGCTGGAAGCGGAGGGGGGAACGAATCATTTATCGCAGAGGAACGCAACGTTCCGGTTCGTTTGGTGAGGCGGTTGATATGGGCTACGAGTACGCGGCTCGGAGTCGGTTTCGTTAAGTAATCGTCTGCGCCGGCATCAAGCACGCTGGCAATCATCGAAGGATCATTAAGAGCGGAAAGAATGATGATCGGCACCTGGCTGAACTGGCGGACAGATCGACAAACCTCCCAACCATCCATCTCAGGCATCATTAAATCCAGCACAACCAGGTCTGGTTGAATTTCGCGGATCATGCTTACCCCCTCTGTGCTGTTGTTTGTAGCAGCAACCTCGAAGCCCTGCGACTTCAAAAGAAGTGAAAGCAGGTCAGTGACTGCGGTATCGTCGTCAATTACGAGTAATTTTATGGTCATTTGCAATTCCAATCTGCACATATTATCACAGATAAACATAAAACGTGACTTTGCAATGGGCTAACAACTAGCCTGACAAACGCACAAAAAAATAGTCACATTTGTCTTCAATTCTTCGTGGTAAACTTCACAGAATAATTTTAATTCCTAACCCTGGAGGTTCACAATGAAAAAATGGGTTTATGTTTTCGAAGAGGTAGCGGCAGCGGAAAGGTATGCCGGTTCCTGGGAAGGCGTTCGCTCCCTGCTTGGCGGTAAAGGCGCTGGGCTTTTCGATATGACTCGCGCGGGGGTACCCGTCCCGCCTGGCTTTACGGTCACGACCGAAGCCTGTAATGAATTCCGTAAAACCGGCAAGTTCCCTGCCGGACAGTGGGATCAGCAACTTGCTGCAATGAAACGCGTTGAAAAAGCAACGGGCAAGAAGTTTGGGAATGCCAAGAATCCGCTTTTGGTGTCATGCCGTTCGGGCGCGAAGTTCTCCATGCCTGGCATGATGAACACCATCCTCAACATCGGTTTGAATGACGAAGTTGTCGAAGGTATGATCAAACTGACAGGCAACCCGCGCTTTGTGTGGGACCTGTACCGCCGTCTCGTTGAAATGTTTGGCACGACCGTGTTCGATCTCGACGATGAAGTCTTTGAACATCCGATGGCTGAATACAAGGAGAAAAAAGGCTACAAAGTCGATACCGAAATGACCGCTGAAGACTGGAAGGAACTGGTTTCCGTTTTCAAAGCTGTCTTTAAGAAACATGTCAGTTCTGAGTTCCCGCAGGATGTTTACAAACAGCTTGAGCTCGCGACAAAAGCCGTATTCGCATCATGGAACGGTAAACGCGCCATTGCCTACCGCAACAAGGAAGGCATTTCGCACGATCTAGGCACAGCCGTGAATATCCAGACCATGGTCTTCGGCAACATGGGCGAAGACTCAGGTACCGGCGTTGCATTCACACGCAACCCGTCCACCGGTGATAAAAAGATGATGGGCGAATATCTTCTCAATGCACAGGGTGAAGACGTGGTGGCAGGCATTCGCAATGCTGACCCGATCGAAAATCTTGTAAACCAAATGCCTGCCGCATACAAGCAATTCATGGGCATCACTGCCAAGCTCGAAAAGCACTACAAGGATGTGCAGGATGTCGAATTCACCATCGAACGCGGCAGACTGTGGATGCTCCAGACTCGCAACGCCAAGCGTACTGCCAAGGCCGCTGTGAAGATCGCAGTGGATATGGCAATGGAACGTCTGATCACCAAGGAGCAGGCCGTCGCGCGTGTCACATCGGATAATGTAGATTCGCTGCTCCACCCCCAGTTCGATATCGAAGCGATGAACAGCGCTGAAAAAGACGGTACATTCTTTGGAAGAGGCGTAAACGCATCCCCGGGTGCAGCAGTAGGACAGGTCTATTTTGATGCTGATAAAGCAGAAAAGATGGCCAAGGAAGAGAAACAGGACACCATCATGGTGCGTCCGTTCACCAAGCCTGATGATGTCCATGGCATGATCGCCTCGAAGGGTGTGCTCACCAGCGAAGGTGGAGCTACATCACATGCAGCAGTTGTTGCCCGCCAGTTCGGTATTCCATGCGTAGTCGGCGCGTCCGCGTTCAAGATCGATCTTGAGAGACGCGTGATGGCCATCGGTGAAGCCGTTATCAAGGAAGGTGATTGGATCTCTGTGGATGGCAACACAGGCAAAGTGTTCATCGGAAAGATTCCAACAATCTCTCCATCCCTTGATGAACAGACCGAATTATTGACGCTGCTTACCTGGGCAGATGAAATTTGCGCCCGCAAGGACGTCCGCGAAGCGCCAGCCAAAGGATATCCCACACGTGGACTTCAAGTATGGGCAAATGCAGATTATCCGAAAGATGCCCAGCGGGCCCGTTCCTACGGCGCAGTTGGCATTGGTCTCTGCCGCACGGAGCATATGTTCTTTGAACCCGAGCGTCTGCCCATCGTACAGGATATGATCCTCTCGGAAACCGGTGACGGTCGCACTGCCGCGCTCAACAAACTTCTCCCCTACCAGCGCAAGGACTTCGATGGTCTCTTTGAGGCCATGGATGGATATCCCGTTATCATCCGCCTGATCGATCCGCCTCTGCATGAGTTCATGCCTGATGAAGAAAAACTTCTCGAGGAAGTCATCACCATGCGTGTCAAAGGTGAGACAGACGGCCTGGCTGCCAAGGAAAAGCTGCTGAATGCCATCAAGGGGATGCACGAATCCAACCCAATGATGGGCATGCGCGGAGTACGCTTGAGCATCTCCATGCCTGAAATCGTGGAAATGCAGGTACGTGCCATCTTCGAAGCTGCCGCGGACTGCACGTTGCGCGGTATCGTTGTGAAGCCTGAAGTGATGATCCCATTGACGGGAACCGTAAAGGAACTCGAATGGATCCAGCCCAGACTCGAACGCATCGCGTCTGCTGTCATGGATGAAAAGGACGTCCAGTTCGAATACAAATTCGGGACCATGATCGAAATCCCGCGTGCCGCAGTGACGGCCGCGGAAGTGGCAGGACATGCCCAGTTCTTCTCGTTCGGAACCAACGATCTGACCCAGATGACCTATGGTTATTCCCGCGACGATGCAGAACGCAACTTCCTTATCACCTATCAGGAACAGGGCATTCTCGAAACCAATCCCTTCCAGACAATTGACCGTGGTGGGGTGGGCAAACTCATGGATTGGGCAATCTCTGAAGGCCGCAAGACCCGCCCCAATCTCGAAGTAGGCATCTGCGGTGAGCACGGTGGCGACCCAAATTCCATCGAGTGGTGTCACCTGATCGGCAACAACTACGTTTCATGTTCACCGTTCCGCGTGCCGATTGCACGTCTGGCCGCGGCACATGCGGCTTTGAAACATCGTCCCGTCAAAAAAGCGGCTGCTCTGAAAAAGAAAATCAGTTTGAAGAAAAAAATAATCAACAAGATTCTGCCTGTCAAGAGAGCCAAAAAGAAGTAGAACGCGGTACCAAAAAGGGCGCACTTTGAAAGTGCGCCCTTTTTATTTTAAGTACCCGATTATCGAACGTTGAGCACCTGTCCCACATAGATGATATTGGCGTTTTTAATGTTTGGGTTCAGTGACAACAGATTGTCAACTGTAGTCCCAAACCTATTGGCGATGATCCTCAAGGTATCACCCCTCTGGACAACATATGTTGATACTCCCGCTCCAGGGATGGTGATCGCCTGACCGACGTAGATGATGTTCGGGTTGATAATCCTGGGATTGGCCTTGAGGATTGCATCTACAGTCGTGCCGAACTTTGCGGCAATGATACGCAGTGTGTCACCTTTTACTACATAGTACGTCTGTCCGCTGGCGGGGGGTGGAGTGGTTGGTGGAGGATTGCCCGGAGCCGTTGCATGGATGGTCAACCGCTGACCTTCATAGATCAAATTAGCATTGGTGATGCCCGGATTCGAAGCACGGATGGACTCCACTGTAGACCCAAAGCGAGTTGCCAGACTTCTCAAGGTATCACCGCGGGCTACGATATAGATCAGGTAGCCGCCATCGCTGCCTAAAATCGAACCGGGCAGAAGCAGGACCTGACCCGGATAGATCAAGTTACCCCAGCCGATCTCGGGATTCGCCAGCCGCAGCGCTGAAACGGTCGTGCCACATCGATCTGCGATCTTGCGCAGAGTGTCACCACTGACAACAGTCACACCCGTGCCACAACTGGCGGCGAATGCCGAACTCGTGGTTGCAAACATGGCGAGCAGCATTGCCACAATAACAAATGATTGGATAAGCTTTTTGTTCATCGAAACCTCCATTTCGTATAAAACTAAATGTATGATGAAGTTCGATGCGAAAAAGTTCCGTGAAACCGCATACCCCGTACTAAATTCCTACTTTTTGTCTGAAACTCCCGGGTAGGTCGGCATATACACCGCGCATCTTCGCGGACAAGGCTTACGCCAGTTTAAAAATCAAGCGCTCTCTGAGCGCCAACATATCACGGCAAGGCGTTGAGATGCATCGATATAGTACTACTTCTTTGGTCCCGGGGATCAGTTTCAGGCGTCGCGATAGTCGTTGAGTCTATGAAAGGCGGGTTATTGAAAGTGGATTATACTTACAAAAAATCATCAGTCCACGAAATTGGGGATTTCTGAAGCACTGATAAAAACACCTGGAGAATGAAATGGACACTATCATCGAAAGTATCTCAGCACTGGAAATCCTGGATTCGCGCGGCAACCCGACGGTTGAAGTGGAAGTCACGCTCGCAGACGGTTCCTGGGGACGGGCGGCTGTGCCTTCTGGCGCATCCACGGGCGTGCATGAAGCGCTCGAGCTGCGGGATGGCGATAAGAAACGCTATCTCGGCAAGGGCGTGGCCCAGGCTGTTGCCAACGTCAACGGCGTGATCGCAGACGCGCTCTTCGGTTGGGATGCCGTGGAACAAAAAGCGATTGACTCTGAACTGCTGGCGCTGGATGGAACACCGAACAAATCCAAGCTTGGTGCAAATGCCATTTTGGGCGTAAGCCTTGCCACAGCCAAAGCAGCGGCGAATTCCCTGGGTCTGCCGTTGTACCGTTACCTTGGCGGCGTATATGCCCACATTCTGCCTGTGCCGATGATGAACATCCTGAACGGCGGCGCACATACTGCCTGGCAGTCCACCGATATGCAGGAATTCATGGTCATGCCGTTCGGCGCACCAACTTTTGCCGAAGGCGTCCGCTGGGGTGCTGAGATCTACCATGCATTGAAATCTGTCCTGAAGGAAAAGGGATATGCAACTCTCGTGGGTGATGAAGGCGGGTACGCGCCTGCTTTCAAAGCCAACAACGAAGCCATTGAAGTCATTCTTGAAGCCATCGAAAAGGCTGGCTTCAAGGCCGGCCGCGGCCTGGATGTTGCACTCGCACTCGACCCCGCAGCTTCTGAGTTGTATGAAGAAGATTCTAAATTGTACAACCTGCGCAAGGAAGGCAGGAAACTAAGTGGCGACCAGATGGTTGAATTCTGGACGAAGTGGGTGACTGACTATCCCATCGTTTCGATTGAAGATGGTCTTGCACAGGACGATTGGACATCCTGGCAGTTAATGACCAGTCAACTGGGCGATAAGATCCAGATCGTCGGTGACGACCTGTTAGTGACCAATCCCGAGCGCGTCCGCAAGGGGATCAAAGATAAGGCAGCGAATGCCTTGCTTGTCAAAGTGAACCAGATCGGTTCGTTGACCGAGACCATCGAAGCTGTGGAAATCTGTCACCGTGCGGGATGGCGAGCGGTCACGTCACATCGCTCCGGCGAAACCGAAGATGCGACCATCGCCGATCTCGCAGTGGCGCTCAACACAGGTCAGATCAAGACGGGTGCTCCTGCACGATCAGACCGTGTGGCGAAATACAACCAGTTGATCCGCATCGAAGCAGAATTGGGTGACACCGCCAAATATGCAGGCTGGAACGCACTGAAATAAGCGACAAAATACTCCTTCAGGTCTGAACCTGAAGGAGTATTTTGTGGGAGGGACACATGTCCAACACGGATGATGGAACACGATATCTGGACAACAGGCAAAAAGAGATCGACGGGGCGGCATTATATAATGTTTTAGCCGATACAGAAAAACAGCCCCAAATGGCGGAAGTCTATCGCAAACTTGTGGCAAGCGAAGAGAAACATGCCGCGGCTTGGGAAAGGAAGCTGGATGAATTAAAGATTTCCTTTCCACCGCGCAAACCAACGTGGCGCGCCGCGACCATGATCTGGCTCGCAAGGCGCTTCGGCCCGCAATTTGTGCTGCCGACGATCGCAGGCAACGAAAAAGCAGATAGCCAGGCCTATGATGGTCAACCTGATCGGGAAGCCAGTGAGTTTTCGCGTGATGAAAAATCCCATGCGCGTTTGATCTCAATGGCATCGCATGGAACGGGCGGGCTCTCTGGTGGCTCAGTCGCGCAAATGGAAGGACGTCACAAAGCCGGCGGCGGAAATGCCTTGCGTGCCGCGGTCCTCGGCGCGAATGACGGTCTCGTTTCCATTCTGAGTCTTACGATGGGTGTGGCAGGCGCGACCAACTCCAGACCCGCTATCTTGATCGCCGGCCTGGCAGGTGTGCTTGCTGGTGCCGGGTCCATGGCTTTGGGGGAATGGTTGTCAGTGCAGAGTTCGCGCGAACTGTATGAACATCAGATCAAGATCGAAGCGGAAGAAATCGCGAATAGTCCCGAAGAGGAGCAGGAGGAACTGGCATTGATCTATCAATCGAAGGGTCTGCCTGAAGACCGTGCAAAAGAGATGGCAGCTCATATGATGGCCGATTCGGGAAACATACTCGACACCCTCGCCCGCGAAGAACTGGGCATCGACCCCGAAGAACTCGGTGGTTCGGCGTATGAAGCAGCATTCACCTCATTCTTCCTCTTTGCCTTTGGCGCACTCTTCCCGATGATCGCCTACTTCTTCTGGAGTGGAACACAAGCCATCATCCTCAGTCTGGTTATCAGCGCGGTCGGCTTGTTTATCATCGGCGCAGCGATCACCCTAATGACCGGGAAAAGCATTTGGTTCTCTGGAATGCGGCAGGTGTTGGTGGGCATCGCGGCGGCTGCACTAACATTTGGTATAGGAAAACTGATCGGAGTTTCGGTCGGATAAAAATAAAGGGATGGGTGATGCCCATCCCTTTGCATCAGATCCTATTTGCATATTTCTCGGCAAACAGCGCAGGCTGTCCGCCAGTATGCCAGAACAAAACGGTCTCTTCCTTCTTGAAAACTCCCCTGCGGATCAAATCGATCATCCCGGCCGCGGCGCGCCCGGTATAGACTGGATCCAACAACAGACCTTCATACTTCGCAAACAAATTCACGGCCTCACGCTCTGCATCGGTGAGCACGCCGTAGCCTGCTCCACAATAATCGGCATTTGCCAACACGTCGGCGTGAGTGAACTCAATCCGCTCCCCCATCTTGACGCTTGCATCAGACGCCAGCGCGGACACATGAGTCTTTAACCACTCTTCTGATTCATCAATGCTGATTCCCAACACCTTGCCTTTAAACCCAAAGAGGCGCTGACCCAGCACAAGTCCTGCATGCGTTCCGCCTGTAGATGTGCCAAACACAAACCAGTCTACTTCAACATTCTGTTTCATAAATTCCTCGACGGCAAACGCGTATCCCAGCGCGCCCGTTGGACTCGACCCGCCGTATGGAACGAGATACGGCTTGCGTCCCGAGGCAACTGCTTTATCAAACGTTTCCTGCAGCGTTTGATCGCGATAGGCGCGGTCGGCCACTGTGACGATCTCCGCACCGAACATCTTGTCCAGCAAAAGATTCGCAGAGAGTTGGTCAGGCATTTCGCCGTTCAACACGAGCGTGCAATCCAGGCCAAACCGTGCCGCAGCCGCGGCTGTCTGGCGACAATGATTGGATTGCAGCGCACCCCCTGAGATCAACGTCCTCGCACCCTGTTCCAGTGCCTCGGCAACGAGAAACTCCAGTTTACGAGTCTTATTGCCACCGAAGGCAAGGCCTGTCTGGTCGTCGCGCTTTACGAAAATCCTTGGACCATGTAGATAGGCTGTCAACCGTGGAAGTTCTTCAATTGGCGTAGGCACATGAGCGAATTTCAAACGCGGAATATTCATTATGCTCCTCCAAGAGATTGTTTTGTTTTCGTTTTTCCTCTTGAACGCATCACATCCAGCACACGTGGGATGATTTCAGAGTAGATCTTGTACCAAAGCGGACTGGGTGCGAAGTCCCACGCGCCGAGTGTTCGCACAACTTTTCCGCCCAGGCCTTCCTTGAAACGATAGACGCCCCACATCGAATCGCTTTCATCGAATACATCGGGCGCACCCCACAGATCGTACACCGTGCAGCCATTTGCTTTTGCACGTTTCATCGCTTCCCACTGCAAAAGATAGGTCGGCATCTTTTCACGATGGGCATTACGCGACATGCCATAGATGTAATAAGCGCGCCCTGCAAAATAAAAAACAAAGATCGCGGCGACGGGTTCACCGTCAACTTCGGCAATGAGGGGCTCTGCGATAGGGATTGGAGATTGGAGACTGGAGACTGGGGCAGCAGCATTCGTCATGAAAATTTCCCAGACCGTTTTGTAATAGCCTTCATCACGGATGACAAACCCATCGCGCACAGAAGTTTCTGCATACATCCTGTAAAGCATACTTATATCCTTTTGTGTGCCTATACGCAGAGCAACCCCTTTCTTTTCGGCGAGACGGACGTTGTAACGCGTCTTCTGTTTCATGCGCGCCAGCATTTCTTCTTCAGACGGACTCAAATCCACCAGCACGGTATTCTTGAACTGAATCTGATCGGACGCGTATTCCCATCCCCGCCGCTTCAATTCGGACATCACGGCCTGCCCGCCGTTATCAACAACATCCTCTTCGCTTGAAGGAACTCCTGTTCCCAACACAACATCTGGATCCATTTTCAAAAAGATTGCGCCCTGCTTCTTCGCAAAGGACTGCAAGTCGTTGAGCACGCGGTTTCGTAAAGATTCATTCGTCCACTCCAATAGCGGACCCTTTGGCACGTAAAGCACTGACAGCCGCGCGGCAAATCCATTATTGATGATCTGGCGTTTGAGGATCAATGCAGCGGCGACTGGTGAGTGGAAAGTAGAAAGTAGATTCGGGTCACTTTCCACTTTCCATCTTCCATCAGCATTCCATACCGCGTACAGTGGACTCCAGCCGTACTTTGCCTTCACCTGTCCCCATTCGTAGGTTTGGAGAACGTGCGGGTTGGGAAGTTTCGAGACCAGCAAATTCCAGGTGCTACTTTCCACTTTCTATTCCCTATTCCCGATAAATCGCAAATATGCCCAGTACAACAATGGATTATAGACTCGGTCCATCGCCTGCCCGGCGCGTTTTAGCACGCCGCCAAATCCGCGTTTGAAGCGATAGACTCCCCACAAGCCATCGTGTCGCGTTTCAAAGTTAGCTTCTAGGATAGCTTCCTCCTGGTCAGGGACGCCCCAGAGGTCGTATTCTACGCAGCCGCGGGCTTTTGCCCATTTCATGGCTTCCCATTGCAGCAGGTATGCTGGCATGCGATTGCGTTCTTCGTCCGTGGATGCGCCATACAGATAATAGGCACGGTTTCCAATGCGAGCGACAAATAATGCGGCAAGTGGTTTGCCTTCATATTCCGCAACCAATATTTCACCCATTTCTTTTGGGTGCAACAACTGATAAGCACGCTGATAGTATTCAAGTGAGTGAATGCCAAAGTCGTCACGCCCACCGGTCACCAGCATCATCCTGTGAAAAGATTCGATATCATCCCAGGCGCGGACAGTCACTCCTTTTTTCTCAGCAAGGCGGATGTTGTAGCGCGTCTTCTGTTTCATGCGTGCAAGGATTTCTTCTTCTGTTCCATGAATGTCAATGATGATGGTGCGGGGTGGTTGAATATTATGAGGGGAAATTCGTAATTTGTAATCCGTAATTGATGAATTATCTTCCCAGGAGGCGGGCTCAAGCTTGAGAAAAACAGCCCGATTCTGTCTGCAGGCAGAATCTATGTCACGCCATAATTCAGGGCTGAATGCTGAATGCTGATTGCTGACCGCTGCCTTCGGAATATAACCTATCGTAAAACCAAGCGGCAGTTTGCGAAATAGAATCTGTGCTCCTTCGTTCCCACTCACAATGCGGACGGGCATCCAGCCAAATGCGGATTTCAACTCGCCCCATTCGCCTGTTTGCAAAAGATGTGCGTTGGGACGGGTTGAAAGGAATTGGTTCCAATCGGAGAGGGAGAC
>JANMSY010000300.1:0-2829 GCA_031389865.1 Anaerolineales bacterium
AATCTTACTCCTCAGACGGAAAATTGCTCGAAAATATGAGATTGCTTCGCAAAGAACCCTCGCAATGACGGGTTATGCTGAGGTTAGAATCAAATTCGTGATTTACTGAAATTAACAAAACAGGTGGAAAGTATTTTCAGCCTGTTTTGTTCTTAGACACAGTTAATATTTCTCTAAGAGGCGAGGTTGTGACCTCGCCTCTTCTATTTCATACGAAAATTTCCACCACCGGGTGTAGATCCACAAGCGACTCAATGGTAGCAACTATGGTGTTGGCGGCTTGACTTGTCCGATCTGGTTGCCTTCCTGTTCAGTAAACCACAGGCTGCCATCTGAACCGGCAATAATATGATAGGGCACGCTGGCATACGTAGGCACAGCGAACTTGGTTAGTACTCCATCGGTCGTCATGCGTCCAATTTCTGTGGAACTGTAGCCAGTGAACCAGAGCGCGCCATCTGCACCGGTTGTAATTCCCACGGGCCCCATATTAGGAGCATCGAACGTGGTGATAGTGCCTTCCATATCGATGCGCCCTATTTTGTTTACACCGAACATGGTGAACCAAACTGCGTTGTCGGGTCCCGCTGTCAGACGAAGAGGAAAGCTGTTTTCCTCAGAGATGGGATATTCGGTCAACTGTCCATCAATTGTTAGACGCCCGATCTGATTGGCACCACCTTCAACAAACCAAAGAGCTTTGTCAGGTCCGACGATCATGCCGGTCGGATTACTTCCATCTTTCGGCAGTGCATACTTTGCGGCGATTGTTCCGTCTGTTGTGAGTTTAATGATCGCGTTCATCCCGCGCGATGTCACCCACAACGCTCCATCAGGGCCAGTGACCAATTCACGGATCGGCGAAAGCCCTTCAGGCAGATCGAACTGCGTAATTTCACCGGTGGAAGTGATCCGTCCCAATTGATTGGCATCATCCAGGTTGAACCAGAGCGCACCATCTGGGCCCACTGCGATGAATCCCTGAGCTTCAGCGATGCCTCCCTCTTCAAGAGGGAACTCAGTGACAACACCCTCCGTACTGATACGCCCAATCTGTTGTGTTGTCGTTTCAACGAACCACAGTGCGCCATCAGGTCCCACCTTGATACCGCCTGCATGTGCACCAATGGTTGGAATCTTGTGTTCAATAATCAGTGGATAATTTGTTGCCAGAAGTTTGTCCGGGGTTGGGTCGCCAGCCGATGCGAATTCGTCGGTGGCTTGTGTCGCGGAAGGTGCAGAAGTTGCCAGCACAGCGGTCGGTACAATGGGTGTTGCCGTCGTGGCTGGCGCGCACGCCGAGAGCAATACGTACACTAGCATCAAAACAGAAACGAGCAAGTTACGGGTGTTCATTTTTTGTCCTTTGGTATATAAGATTTGGATTACTCACCAAATGTGATTGAGTTGAAAATCTCTTTTACAAGCGGATAATGTTCCTCGAACTTTTCGGGAGAATCATCGAACGCAAGCAGCACTGATTCTCCGTTGACATCGAGCAAAATCATCGTTTCTATCCGGTTCGAATAGTCATTTCCAAGCCCTGTCCAATCATCCTTGAGCCACAGCATCGTGTGCATCACTTCAGGAGTACGAATTACGATTTGCGTACCCTGAATACCGCCGATCGTGACTGGGGTTGGGGTTTGCATGACCTTTATTCCTGGAATGGAGGTAACGTAGGCAAAAAAGTCGTCGGGCCACGGCACGAAGTCGCTGATTGAAGACGTTTTCATTTGGGCGGGATCAGTAATCTTGGCAGGATCGGCGACTTTGGCTCCATCCACCAGAGCGATGCCTGCCCCCCACCATTCTCGTTGTGGCACGGCGGGATTCGCATTGACAATGTCAATGGCATTGGCGTGAACATTCGTCTCCCAACCTGAAGCGTAACTAAACGTTAGCGGCAGATGAAAGGCTGCATTTTCAGGGCTGTGGAAGGTTATCTGATTACTTGAAACCGTAGTGGGTCGAACGGCTGTCGGGGGGATGGCAGTTGGTGCCGGCGATGGCGTTGCGGCTGGCGCGCAAGCCGAGAGCAATACGCACACGAGCATCAAAACAGAAACGAGCAGGTTACGGGTGTTCATTTCTTTCTCCTTGGGTTGAAATGATTTTTCGTACATTGGCATCGTAGCATTCAGCCAACATAAAAACCCGACATTTCCAGACAAAAGGAGAAAGTGGAGCATAATACTCTTGTATTTGTTGTTCTACTCTTATAGAATGACAATAAGAAGTTTTCAGGAGTAATATGCCCTCTCAACCTTTCTCTCCCGACTCGTTTCAAACGTTTGGCGATCTCTTGAAATACATGCGTCGCCGCGAACATCTCACGCAGCTCGAGCTGTCCATCGCAGTGGGTTACAGCGAAACACAAATTGGAAAGCTCGAAAAGAATCAGCGCCGTCCTGATATCACTGCGCTCAAGGCGCTTTTTATTCCCGCCTTACATTTTGAAGATGAATCTGAACTGATCGCCCGCTTTTTGGAGTTGGCGCAGTCTGCGCGGCAGGAAGATGCGCCCACCCCCGGATACGCCCCCTATAAAGGACTCTTGTTTTTTGATGAGGCGGATGCCGACCTATTCTTCGGACGCGAAGTTCTCATCACTCAGCTTTCCGGCCGGGGAGCTGATCTTGCTTCGGAGGCTTCTACGCGGCTGTTGGCTGTTGTCGGCGCATCGGGGAGTGGTAAGTCATCGTTGATCCGCGCCGGACTGGCAGTGAATCTCAAACGCGCCGGTTGGGATGTTCACATCTTCACGCCCACTGCAAATCCACAACGTGTTTTGGAATCAACGCTGGAAGATATTTCAAAAAAGGATTC
>JANMSY010000328.1:0-3005 GCA_031389865.1 Anaerolineales bacterium
TTCCGTGGAAGGCGTTGCCCGCACCTGTAAAGAACGAACACCAGGGCACGCCAGGCAGACTATAAACTGACTCATTCTCAAGCGCGTCACCCTCATTCGTCATATGCACTGAAGGTCCTTTATGATATGTACGAAATTCCCCTTTGGGAGTTTCAGTGCCCTTCACACCACTTGCACAGCGCTCTGAAAAGACGAGTTTCTCTCCCTCGAATGCAGTGACCAATTGCGTGCTCAGATCAACAACGATGTGTTTCTCTTCGTCCGGCACCTCAGGCGAGAGCAGGGACAGCTCATCATTGGGTATCAGCCGCATGTCATGAGATGAAACATAAAAGTTTTTCTTGAGATAAAAATCGTAAATCTCGTACCATATGCTTTTTTCATCACGCGTCACGATAACACTTTTTACCCAATGTGTTGTGCCATAGAATAACCGATAGCCTCTATCGGCATATACATAAGGAGCTTTCTTTGTATCGCTGAATGGAACTACGATCTCTCCGACCTGTCCCTTTTCAGGAATATTGAATTTCGGCTTTTGATAATTTGTTTCCACGGGCTGTACCCAGCCTGAATATGTATACCCCTCATTGACCTGGTACCAGGCGCTGTTGAAGGGGTTGCCTGGCTCACCATTTTCATCTATGGAGGTGATCTCTACAATTTCATCCTGCCTGAAGAGATGTATCTTATTGGCATTGAAAGCGGGTGCATCGTACAGGGGAAGGCCGCTTGATATCATGCGTCCCTGCTTGATGTCAGAAGCAGAAATAACGCGCTCAAGGCGCAGGTCGCTCTGTGCAAAAGCGAGTGTGCCCGCGCTGGCTAGTTTGAGAAAATCACGACGGGATATTTGGGGGTTAAGCATTTGATAAGTTTAACCGGAAAAGCTGGGAATTTGTTCCACTATTACTTTTTTCTTATACTAACAATATTCAAGCTAATCCGCCGCCGTCCCCGGCGGTGGAAGCATGAGGCCTCATACTTTGATTTCCACCCTGGTTCCCACATGACCATAAGCCAGTTGCTTATCGGGCGCGACTGTTGGCGTTGTCCAGCGGTAGAGCCATTTGGCGGCTTGCGGAGTCAGGTTGATGCAGCCGTGACTGCGCGGACGCCCGTAATCGTTGTGCCAGTATGTTCCGTGGAAGGAGATTCCGCTTTCTGTGATGTAAAGCACCCAGGGTACACCGGGCAGGTCAAAGCCACTGGAGGCGATATCACCGTTTGCCATGTGACGCGTGGGGCGTTTATGATATGTGATGAAATCTCCGACCGGGGTCGTGTATTTTCCACTCAGGCGTTTCCCGCCGGTGGATGCGCGCGTGGCGAAGACAAGCTGTCCGTTTTCGTAAGCCAGTAGCAACTGTTCATCCAGGCGTACTTCAATCCGTTTGTTTTCGCTGGGAATATGAGGGGATAACGGAGCCAACTCCAGGTCCGGTATGAGACGGATGTGCTGCGCCGGGACGTAATAGGAATTGTCGAATTTATCATCCAAAAGGGAGTACCACACACTTCCATCCACTGGGTGAAGCGTGCTGGCTCTTATCCAATGGACTGTTTCATAATACAGCCGATAAACAACTTCGGCATTGCTGTCTGGTTCAACGCGTGCTTCCGTGAAAGGCACGCTGATCTCGCCGAGCGCGCCTCTGAGGGGAATTTGCTGCGGCTGGTTCAGAATCGTGCGGACGGGTTGGACGCTTCCAGAATAGACGTACCCGCCGTCCTCAACCTGATACCACACACGGTTATAGGCGGATTCATCGTCGCTGATGGTTGTATTCGTAATGGGGAGGATCAGGTCATGCCAGTATAGTTTGGCGCGCTTCGCCTTGAGGTCGGGCTCATCGTAAGCCCACAGAATGCGGTCTATGACGCGTGCCTGAAGGTTTTCAAAGTCATCCTGTTGAGGGAAATACGATGAGAGGTCAGGTAATAAGATCCCCATCAGGCCATAACCGCTTAACTTAAGAAAATCGCGTCGGGTTAAATTGGACTTGCTCATGTTATTAACTTACCCTCATCCCCGGCCCTTCTCCCTTTGGGACATTGTGCCCGTAGGGTAGAGGGTTAGGGTGAGGGCTAATAATGCACGTTCACCTCGGTGCCCTCAAAGGCCCAGTTATATAACCAGCCTGCGTCGGCGGTCGTAAGGTTCACGCAGCCATGACTCATTGGCGTGCCAAAATTATTGTGCCAATAAGTTCCATGCAAACCATAGCCCTTGTAGAAATACATGGCGTATGGCACATTGGTCAAATGATACCCGGGGCCAGACATGGTGGTGGATTTAAGTTTGATCCATATCTTGAACTTACCCGTGACAGTGGGCGTCCGCGCTGTTCCGGTGGATACGATAAACGAATTGATGATCACGTCGCCTTCATAGGCATACACGCGCTGTTCAGAAAGGTTTACATCGATCCAGCGAGCGCCGTTTCCCTTGGCAGGGTATATGTCCTGTGCGGCGGGTTCAACATTTTGTCCAGTCGGAGTATCGACAATGATTTCCATTGCCATTGAGCCGGGCGTTTCAGTGGCCGCGGGAGTTTGTGAAGCACTCAGCTCCTCAGTTGCAGTGGATGTCGGCAAGTCGGTCGGTGATAAGGTTGACCTGCGCGTGGGAATTGCTGTAGGCACAGAGGTAGGCGTATCTGCAGCCTGGAAGGCAAAAGCGTTCGCACCGATGGGCGTGATGGTGGGTTTGACGATATCAACAGGTGCCCAAAGATCTTCCTGATTAGACAAAGGAGCGCTGACATTCTTAACAATGGATGCCAATGCAGGATGCGTCACTGCCGAGTATGCAGCGAACCCCAGCACGGCGCACGCTAAAACAACGGCTCCCACGGCGTAGGGCCAGGCTCGTTTTGTGGATATGAGTTGTGGAGATGCGATGGCTTCACGATAAATGCGTTTTTGTGGATCTGGGACAACTGCAGCACTTTGACCAATCCCTTCGGTCACAGCTGCGGCATTCTGGACTTTTGCCGGATTCA